>JAUXCH010000124.1 GCA_030618975.1 Planctomycetia bacterium | reverse complement strand
GGCGTCGGCCTCGATCACCTCGTCGAGGAGCACGACTCGCGCCTCGGCGATCTCGACGTCCGCCTCGAAGGACACCTCGACGCGTGTCCCTTCGGGCACGGACAGGTTGCCGCCCTGCACCACCTCGTCCTCGCGCGCGAGGTACGCCGGGTAGGTCAACCGCGCGCTCATTGCGAGCACTCGCGGCGGGACGGTGACGGCCACGCGGTAGAGGGGCTCCTGATCGGTGTCGTCGCCGCCCTGGAGGACGAACTCGAACGGGCGCCGCACGTCGCGGATCTCGATCAGGAAGAGACCCGGCGTGTCGGGTGCGGGATTCATGCGGCGGGGCAGCACGCGCGCCCCCTCGACGCGGTCGACGAGCAGGACCTCGTCGGGCACCCGTCCCTCGGCGCGGGCACGGACCACCAGAGGACGGCCGAGGGCCACGAGGTACGGCTGCCCGGGATCGCGCTCCTGGAGGGTCGAGTCGTCGAGGAGGTCGACCGCCACGAGAGCCGTGGCCTTCGGCCAGGTCCGCTCCTCGAGGAGGAGCGAGCGCCTCGCCCACAGCCCGACCGTGGCCGGCCAGAGCGCGGCGACGAGGCCGGCCGCCACGATCGCCCCCAGGGCGCCGCCGGCCCACGTGAGGGTGCGTCGAGTCGAGATCGCGCGGGCGAAGGTGAGGCCCTCGGCCTGCTCGGCGGCCTCGTCGAGCACGACGCGCATCATCGCCGCGCTCTCACCGCGCGACGGGTGCTCCAACTCCTTCTCGAAATCGAGCGCCGCCGCGAGCCGGTCGTTCAGTCGCCGGTACTTCTGCTCGACCGACAGCGCGAGCTCCTCGTCCGGGAGCGATACGCCGACCGGCCGGAAGAGGCGGAGGGCGAGCCAGCCCAGCACGCCCCCGATGCCGGCGAAGGCGAAGGCGAACACCGGCGCCGCGCCGAGGCCACGCCGCGTGCTGGAGAAGGTCAGGAGCGCGGCCGCGAGCAGGAGGACGATCCAGGAGGCGGTCGCGAGACCCTCCGGGCGGTCGAGGAGGCCCAGCCGGATGAAGCGCCTCACGCCGATCGGCAGGTCGAGCAGCCAGTCCGCGAGGAAGAAGAGGAAGAGCGCGACCACGGCCGCGGTGAGCCACCGCGCCAGGCCTTGGACGGCGAACAGCGCCCGGATGCGGTGCCGCAGGCGGGCCAGGCGGCTTCTCAGCGCACGGACGGGGGAGGACGAGGATCGGGTCATTCAGCGGACCTCGAGCAGCAGGGCGTCGGACACCAGGGACGGCTGACCCTCGGGACGGTACAGGGCGCGGCAGCGGTAGGCGCCGCGATCCCACCCGATCCGATCTCCGGGGAAGGGTCGGGCGAGCCGCACGGTGAACGACGTCTCGTCCCGTCCGGGGAGCAAGAGGGGGCGGCCGGCCGGCAGCGGTCCGTCCGGCGCGTCCACCCCGGGCACCGCCAGGTCGTGGACCCCTCCGGACGGATCGACGATCTCGAGCCAGAGGGCCGCCCGCACCCCGTCCGGGCCGGCCAGCACGAACGGAACCCGGCCCGGGTTGCCGAACGTGAACCGCAGTGTCAGGGGTTCTCCGGCGAGCGGCGCGCCGGCGGCGGCCAGCGCGAGCGTGGGGTGTCGGAAGAAGGCGCCCGCCTGGTGGGGCGACGCCGTGCGCCGGCCGTTCACCAACACCTGGCCGGCCTCCAGCACCCGGCCCTCGACCTCGCCCCGGCCCGCCACCTCGACCCGTCCCTCGGCCACGGCGACGAAGAGCGACGCATCGTCCACGGCGACCTCGAACGTCGTGCCGACGACGCGGACGCTCCCCAGCGCCGTCGCGACCTCGAACGGACCCGGACCCGGACCCACCTCGAACCAGGCGCGCCCGGCCAGCAGGCGGACCCGTCGATCCGACTCGGGCGCGAGGCGTGCGCCGCCGTCGAGCACCACGTGCACGCGCTCGCCGATCCACGCCTCGGCGGGCTCCTCCTCGGCGAGCCAGGCGCCCGTCTCCGTGACGCGGAGGCCTGCGCCCCTGAGAAGCGTCGGCGCGTGCGAAGAGACCGGGGCCAGGACGTGGAGTGCGAGCGCCGCCAGGAGGAGGGCTGCCACGGCGGCGCCCGCCCACGCGAGCCGCGGGAACGCGCGCCTTGCCGCCTGTCCGCGCTCCTCGAGCCGCGCGGCGAGGCGCGCGAACGGCGGCGGAGGGGGCGCCTCCAGCGCGTCGTAGCGCGCGAGATGCCGGGCGACCTCCTCGCGCCGCGCCTCGAGGGCGGGGTCCGCGCCAATCGCCCGCTCCACCCGCTCGCGCTCGGCGGGGTCGAGGCGTCCGAGCACGTAGGCCGTCAGGTCGTGGTCGGTCGCCGGGCGCAGGGGACGGTCTCCTCGTGGGTCGTGTCTGCCAGGTCGTCCATGCCGGGTCACGGCGCACCGAGCGTCTTCCTGAGCTTCGCCTCCGCGGCGGCCATCCGGCTCTTCACGGTGCCGAGACGGAGGTCGAGGATCTCGGCCGTCTCCCGGTAGCCGAGGCCGACGAGGCGGATCAGCACGAAGACCGTCCGCAGCCTCGGCGACAGACCCGCGAGGGCCCGGTGGAGCCGCTCGCGCTCGTCGCTGCCCACGAGCCGGTCGACGGGTCCCGCTTCGCCGGCCCGGGCGAGCCGGGCGTGGGCCTCGATCTCGCGCTCGCGGCGCATGCGCCGCCTCGTGTGGCGGGAGAAGAAGCGCCGCCGGGCGATCTGGAACAGCCAGGTGCTCACCCGGCCCGTCGGTCGCCAGCGCGGGGCTGCGACCCACGCGCGCAGAAACGTCTCCTGGACCAGGTCCTCCGCGAGGGCCCGGTCCCGGCACAGGCCGTGGAGAAAGTGCATCAGGGGTGCGCCGAACCTGTCATGGAGCTGTTCGAACGCCTCCCGGTCCCCGCCCCCGATCCGAACCATCAGCCGTTGGTCGCGGTCGAGGTCGTCGCCGGGGGAGGGCGGGTAGGCGGACACCGTGTACAACCCCCCAGAAGCTCCGAGGTTCGGTCCGTTTCTCACCGCCGTTGCCGCGGCGTCGCGTTGCCCTGGCGTCGCGGTGCCTCAGCGTTGGTGAATCGGCAACTGGTCGAGGGGGAACTGGAGGATCAGCAGGGCGCTGGCCGTCGCGTAGGCATTCGTCTCGTCGATGATGCTCAGCCACCAGCCCTCGCGCCGGTTCACCTCCCGCCCGGGGGCGACCACCTGCCGTTTCAGGATGTCGTCGCGGACCATGCGGTACCAGTCGGCCCAGACCTCGGGCTGTTGGCCGCCGATCTGGTACATCGCCTGCATCGCGTAGTAGTTGCCGTACCAGTAGAAATAGTGGTTTCGATGGTGGGGGGGCATCTGCCGGTACGTCCTGCGCATGTACCGGGTGATGGCATCGAGGCTCGGCGGCGGGTGCTTGTCGATCTTGTTCTGGTCGACGTAGCGCGCAAGGCTCGCGTCGTCGTACAGGCCGGCCTGGAACAGCGTGGTCAGCCCCGCCGCCGTCAGTGAGAAGCTGTCGCGGTTGTACAACTGCGTGTGCGGCTGGTAGAGGAAGGAACCGCGCGGCCAGCCCCGCCCGGTGCTTCCGGCCGACCCCGTGTTGGCGCTCAGGATCACGTAGTGCAGTGCGCGGTTGATGGTCGACCGAGGCACCTTGATGCCGACGTTTCGCGCCGCGCGGAGCGCCACCACCTGGCAGACGGTGATGCTCATGTCGGAGTCCGTGATGAAGGGCACGTAGCGCCAGCCGCCGGTCTGGTTCTGGCACCTCACCGTGAACCCGACGGCATCCTGCAACTTGTCCCGCACCTGCTTCTTCTGCGTGATGCCGTAGACCTCCGCGAGCGCCAGGGTGGCGAACGCGTGGCTGTACATGCGCGTTTGGCTCGACGCGACGTAGCCTGAGGGCTGGACCTGGTCCATCACGAAGTCCACGGCCCGGTCGAGGACGTCCCCGTACGGCCCACGGCCCGGAATGTGGCCTCCGGCGAGGAAGGCGAGGACCCCCAGCGAGGTAACGCCCACGTGGTGTACGCCGCGGCCGCCGTCGAACACGCGGTACTGCTCGTTGATCTTCTTTCCGGCGTTGCTCGACCACGAGCCGTCGGCGTTCTGGGTGCGCACCAGGAAGCGGAAGCCCGCCTCGACGGCCTCCAGCGTGCGGGCGTCGACCAGGGCGCGACGCGCCGGCACTTCGTCGGCCGACGTGCGCACCAGGCAGGGTACGAGCACGACGGTCAGGAGTGCGAGCGCCGGCGGCGCGAGGAGTGCGAGTCGCCTCATGCCGACGACGATAGCACCGATGCCGGGCCGGGAGCCCGCTACCGCGCGGAGGCGTACAACGCGACGCCCGCGCGACCGAAGACCACGACCGTGCCCCAACCCCGCGCCAGGGACACGAGCCCGTAGTCGGGCGCGAGGCCCACCGGCTCCACCTGCTGCAGCACCCGGCCCGATTCCCGGTCGAGCACGCGGAGCAGGACGCGCGTCGGCGGGCGCTCCTTGCTGCCCGCCGGCCGCGGTGAGGAGTAGGGCGTCAGCGCGAGCACGCCGTCGTCCGTGAGGGCCAGCGCGCTCCGTCCGGGATTGCGCTCCTCCTGCTCCCAGGGCGTGTCCCAGACGATCTTGCCCGTCCCCCGGTCCCAGGCCCCGACGTGCGCGGGGGGGCGTGCCGTGCCCGGCATCAGGATCACCCGCTCCTTCGTCACGAGGAGGGCCGTCTGGTGGAAGGGCCAGGCGCCGCGTCCCTCGCCGGCGTAGATCCGGGTGCGCGTGCGCGGCTTGCCGTCGTCCGTCGCGTACGTGCCGAGGAACCCGTCCTCCTGGAGGACGACGACCTGCCCCGGCCGATCGTCCGGCACGAGCGCGGAGACGCGCCCTGTGCCCGGTAGCGTCCGGCTCCAGGCGATCTCGCCCGTGGCGAGCGTGTGAGCCGTCAGGAGCGGCGTGCCGCGCGCGTCGCGCGAGGCGACGATCAGCCGACCGTCGAGGAGGAGCGGCTCGCGGTCCGTGCGGCGCTCCTCCGGGAGGCCGATCACGTGTCGGAGTCGCCCGGTCAGCCCGTCGATGACCAGCATGGCCGGCCAGTAGTTCCCGTCCCGCTGGCGTGTCTCCCGTACGAGCAGGTCGGGGCCGTGCACGGAGATTTCGCTGGCGTTCGTCTCCGCGGCGAGGTCCTTCGACCACAGGACGCGCCCGCGCGCCGCGTCGAGGGCGAGGATGCGACGCTCCCCCTGGTGACCCGGCCGCGTGTCGTGCAGGAGTGCGAACGTGAGGCCCGGACCGCCTTCGAGATCGAGCACCGAGCCCTCGATGTCGAGTTCCCACAGCGTCTCGCCTCGGTCCGCCGTGACGCCGCGTACGAGGCGTCCGGCCGCCAGGACGAGGATCGAGTCGTCGTAGAAGGCGCGGTGGTACGGGCCGTCCTCCAGGACGAAGGCGAGCTGCGCGCCGACGAGGTCGAAGGCGACGAGACGCCGGGCGTCGCTCATCAGGGCGACGGGGGACAGGGTCCGCTCCACGGTCGACACCTCGACCTGGCGGCCCCACGACTCCTCGGCGACCTTCTCGATGAGCACCTCGTCGAGCGGGACCGCGAGAGCGTCCTGCGTCTCGGGCAGGAGGATCCGCGGTGGACGGCGTTCGGCCTCGGCGAGCGACCGTCCGGTCCAGCGCTTTCCGTGGCTCTCGATCACCGTGTCCGGGTGCTGCGCCTCGAGCCACGCCCAGGTGAAGCGCGTCGCTCCGGCCAGACCGGCCGCGGAGAATGCCTCCGCGAGAGCGGCCGCGGCGCTCGGCGCCTGGGGGCTCTCCGGGTACTCGCCGAGGAGCCGGCCGAGCACGTCGGCGGCGGCGGCGGGATCGCCCCGCTCTGCACGGTTTCGCCCCAGGCGGAGCAGCGTCTCGGGGATCACCGTCGCGTTCGGGTACTCGTCGAGAATCCGGTCGAGCAGGTCTCCGTCGTTCGTTCCGGCGGCTCGCTCGAGCAACCGGCGCGCCTCCTCCTCGAACGGGCGGTACACGGCCTGGCCCCACACCCGCAGGATGGCGTCGATCCTGGAACGGGCGTGCTCCCTCGCGGGCGTGGACCGGATCGATGCGTCGCCCTCTTCGCGGAGCAGTCGCTGCAGGGCCTGCACCGCCTCGGCCGCGCGCCCCTCCTCCTCCTGCACGCGCGCGAGCTTCAGGAGCGCCATGGCCCGTGCGGAGACCTCCTCGCCCTCGCCGGGGAACAGGGCCTTCACGCCGAGCGCTTCGTCGGCGAGGCGCTCGAGGTTCTCGACGCGCACGTCGGGGTTCTCGCCGAGCAACGCGTCGAGCCGGACGCGCGCTTCCACGCGTTCGTGAGGCGAGCGCGCCCACTCGAGCGCCCGTCGGATCGCGTCCCGCCCGTCCCGCGGCCGGTCGTCCGCCACGGCCGCCTCGGACTCCGACAGCCACGCGCGGAAGATGCCCTGCTCGGCGCGGCGCGCGCCGTCCTCGTCCTGCGCGCCTCGTGCGACATCCAGCGCCGCCGTGAAGGCCCGGCGCGCGCGATCGACGGCACCGCCCATCCGGTAGATCTCGCCCGCCTCGAGGAGCACGGTCGGATCGTCGGGTGCCGCCGCGCGGCGGCGCGCGACGTCGCGCTCGATCTCGTCCCAGGAGTAGAAGGCCTGGACGGCGCCCCGTGAGCTCACGAGGAGCACACGCTGGAGCGGCAGCACGTTGCCCGGGTCGACGCCGCGTGGCCACGGGTCGCGACCCTCGAAACTGCCCTCGCGTTCGACCGAGAAGCGCACCAGCCCGTTGGTGGTGGGCACGAGCACGTGGCCGGCCGCCACGGCGCCACGACCGACGACCACGTTGTGCTCTTCGTACTCGTCCTGCAGATGACCCATCCACGCCAGCTGGCCGTCCGCCAGGTCGTAGGCGTACACGTCCGCGCCCGTCAGGATCGCGACGTCGCGCCGGCCGTCGTATGCCGTGCCGAGGAACTGTGCAGGCGTGCCGATACGGCGGGAGCCCGGGTACGGCACCCGCCAGAGCAGGCGGCCGTCCTGCCGCGCGTAGGCGTGGAGGTGCTTGCCGTCGGTGGGGGCGAGGAGCACGGCGTCGCCGTGGACGACGAGCGGCGAGGGGGCCACGAGGGGGAAACGGAGCGGGGCCGTGTACCAGACGTCCACGGCCTCGATCTTCTGGATCGGGTACGACGCGAGCCACTCCGGGCGGCCCGTCCTGAGGTCCAGGGCCGCCATGAACCCGAGCCCCGTGGACACGTACAAGATCCCGTCGGCCACCGCCGGGGCCGCGGCGGCCAGCTCCTTCACGGGCGCGCCGAAGAGGTTGAGCTCCTGCTGTCCGACCCCGAGGGATCGCTGCCACACGAGCCGGCCGGTCCGGGCGTCGAACGCGAGGACCCGGATCCGGTACAGACCGTCGTGGCGCGCCGCGACGACGATCGCCAGCCCCTCGGAGACGACGCACGGCGAGACGGCCGAGAGGCCCTCGAGCGCGGCCGCATCCTCCTCGTGCATGCCCATCGACCAGATGCGGCGGCCGTCCTGCGCGTCGAGCGCGACCAGCCGGCGCTGGGGGAGGTAGGTGGTGATCTCGACACCCTGGAGCATCTCACCGTCGTACTTGCCTGAGACCTCTACGGTCGCCAGCACGAGGTCGTGCCAGAGGACGGGGGAGAAGTGCCGTTCGAAGCTCGTCCGCCCGCGGCCCATGACGCGCGACGAGATCAGGGACAGCCCGCGCTCTCTCTCCCGGTCGTAGACCCAGAACGGTCGCCCGGAGTAGAGGTCGAGGGCGCGCACGGAACGGCCGTCGGCCACGTACGCCGTGCGTCCGCGCACTACGGGATGCAACGGGCAGAAGGAGCGCCAGTGCGCCTGGAACCGGACCGGTCGCTCCGTCCAGTTCCCGCGCGGGGACGCGATGTCCAGGGCTCCGCGCGACACCAACACGGGAGCGGCCCAGCGGAGGCTCTCGGGCCGCGGCCCCGCCTCGACCAGGCGGGCGGAGCGCGCGGCGTTTCCGTTCCACATCGGCCAGCCGGACGGAATCGACGGGGGGGGGATCGCCCTGCGCCACGACTGGACCCGCGACGCCACGGTCGCCGCGTCGCCCTCGCCGCCCGGCAGGGCCAGCCCCTCGGGGACCTCGAGGCCGGCGGGCGCCGCCGAGTCGCCCGCCGCGGCGAGCGCGTCGACGAGCCTCAGCCAGAGACCGGCGTCTCGCGCGTCGTAGCGGAGTCCCTCCCGCGCCCACCACGCGGCCACCCGGGGCCGGCCTCCCTCCAACGCGAGGTCCGAGAGGAGCCGGGCCGCCCCGCGCCCGTCCTCGCTCGCCCCGAAGCGGGTCGCGACCTCGGCGAGCCGGGCGGTGTCGTGGTGGCGGAGCGCGCGCTCCGTCAGAGGACGCGTGGACGGTCGGCTCAGGCGGTCGTACGTCTCCCGCTCGTCGGGGGAGAGCGTCGCGAGCACGTCCCGCACGTGCTCCGACGCCAAGCGCCACCGCGTCGAGGCCTCGGGCGTGGCCACGCGGAAGAAGTCGTCCGGCATCTCGTCGAGGACGCGCTGCGCCAGCCTCAGCCCCTGGACCGCGCGTCCGTCGGCGAGGAGACGCCGGATCTCCTTGACGGCGAACCGGGCCCGATTCGTCTCGCGGACGGCGAACGGCATGAGCCGGTCGAGGCCTTCGTCCTCCTCGGCGCGCGCGGGCATCCCGACGAGCGCCCCGCAGGCGAGGACGAGGACGAGGAGGTGCCGGCGGAGCATGCAGAGAAGGTATCCGCGCGGGTGGGCCCGGCGGATTCAGAACGACCGCATGTTCCCGCAGTCGGGGCACTCCCAGGTGATGTTGTTGCAGGTGATGCCCCAGCGGTTCTCTTCGAGGCACGATTGGCAGAGTGCGAAGCCGCAGCGGCATCCCCAGCAGAACGGGACCTCGCGCTCGCAGATCGTGCAGACGTCCGGTCCCGTCCTGCGCTTGCGGAAGGCCCCCGTCGGCCGGACCCCGATCCGGAGGAGATCCCGCGCCAAGGCGACCCGCCTCTCCCCGTGGAGCATGGAGGTGCGACGCAGGTGGGCGACGATCTCCTCTTCTCCAGCCCCGCGCCTCAGGAGCGCGTGGATCGCTCGCGTCGATTCGTCCGGGGTCGCGGTCACGTCCGAGAGGACGCTTCGCACCGCCTCGATCTCGGCCCGCCGGTTTGACGTCATGGGCGGGATTCTACGGACCCGCGGACCCATTCCGGCAACCCGACTCCCGGCAACCTGACGGGCCGGTGGTCCGCTGGTCAGCGTGGCAGGGTGAGGCCGATCCTCCGGGCCCCCCCCTCCGTCACCTCGACGACTTGCGAGAGGAGGGGCGCGTACTCCGCGTCGAGGGCCTCGAGTTCCCAGGTCCCCTCGGCCAGCCGGATCTCGAGGATCCCGCGGTGATCGGTGTCTCCCACCTCCGCTTCGTTCTCCGCATCTGCCGCGTCCGCCGCGTCCGCGGACCGGGTCCAGCGGAGGCGCACGCCGGGGGCCGGCTTGCCGTCCGCGTCGACCACCCGCACGGTCAGGGCGCAGCCGCGGTCGAGCGTGAACGTGGGCGGGGCCCCCGTCGACGGTGCGGTGAGCGTGGCGGTGCGAGGCACGAATCCCCCGGCGGTGATCTCGATCTCGTTGCCACCCCGGGCGAGGGTGCGCAGGACGAACCGTCCGTCGAAGTCGGATCGTAGCCATGTCGTTCTGTGAG
>JAUXCH010000695.1 GCA_030618975.1 Planctomycetia bacterium | reverse complement strand
GGTCGTGGCCCACACGATGCCCGTCGACGCCCTGCCGGAAGGACGGTCCTGGTGCGGCGCCTACCACCTGCTGGGCAATGCCGGCGAGTGGACCTCCTCGTGGTTTCTGCCCTACCCGGGAGGCGAGCGCGAGCGCGAGCACGTGTACGAGGGGGAGTACGTGAAGGTGATCCGCGGCGCCACGTACATGGACCTCGATCTCCTCGTGCTGCGCCTCGCCGCGCGCAACTTCATCGGCCGTGGCGTCAAGGCCCCGCCGCGCCCCGGCAACCGGTTCGGATACGTCGGCTTCCGCTGCGCATGGTACGAGCAGCCCGGCCTGGACCAACTCGGCCCGATCGTCCGCCGCATCTCGCGCGGCCGACGTGTCACGAGCGAAACGGTCGTTCTCGACCGGTACGCGGCCGGCGTGGCGACGAGGTTCGCTCCGCAGGGCGCCTCGGTCGAGAACCACGTCTTCGTCCAGGGCCGGGCGCACTCGATCGTGGTGGTCCCGCTCGCGTCGATGCTGCGCCCGGATCAGAGGACGCCGCGGATCCGCTCGCGAGGGGACCTCGAGCGGGTCACGGCTGAGAGGGTCGATCCCCTCCCGCTGGCCGTGCTCCACACGGACGTGCCGCTCGAGAAGGTCTTCGTGCGTGCGCCGGAGCCGCCGGTCACCGTCGAGGGCACCTGCCCGCCCGGCACCTACGTGCTCGGCGTGTGGCACACGCGTCTCTGCCTGGCCACGGAGACCCTCGAATTCGTCTGCTTCCTGACAAAGGACGAGGCGCAGCCCGGGGAACTCGACGTGGAGACGATCGAAGCGGGCCAGCTCGCGCCGGCGCGCATCGAGGTCGAGTCCGGCGCCGACCGGGTACGCCTGGGCTTCCAGGTTCCCGTCGGCGGACGCAACGGCGACGAGCGGCCGACGGCGACCGTGACCGTGGTCGTCCGAAGCGTGACGCTCTACCCGCAGGCGGGCGCGTTGGAGAAGGCCGGATCCTGGACCGTCAACCGGTAGTGGAGGGGGTCCGCCCCAGAGCTGTCAGCGTCGGGCGTGGCGGCTGAGGGCGGCCTCGACGATCTGCCGCGTGAAGCCCTCGTGCCCGGCGGGGTCGTGGGCGAGGCAGAGGTCGGCGCCGCCCGCGTCGGCGGGCGGGTAGTAGACGCCGCAGTTGGCGTTGATCTCGAGGACGAACGGCGTGCCCGCGGCGTCCACGCGCAGGTCGCAGCGCCCGAAGCTCGCCCCGTCGAGACCCACGAAGAGCCGGGCGGACACGTCGCGAAGCCGCTCGGCGAGGGCGGGATCCTCGACCGGGGACGCGGCCATCCCGTCGTAGTCGACCCACTTCAGGTCGGCGTGCTTGAAGCGCTCGCCCGCGGGGAAGCGGTACTGGATGGGCGTGTACGTCGTCGGCCTCTGCGGGTCGTCGGGATTCTCGGCCACGAGGACCGTGCACTCGTCGCCCTCGACGAACTCCTCGACGAGGGCAGCGCCGTGGCGGGACGTGATCTTCTTCGCCTGGCGCCGCAGGCCGGCCGGGGTCGCGACGCGCGACGCACGGCTGAGATCGATGCTCGCGTAGCTGCTCGGGTGCTTCACGAAGAGCGGGAAGCGAAGCGTCCTCGCCGCCCGCTCGACGTCGGCCTCCTTCCGCACCATCACGTACGCGGGCGTGGCGATCCCGAGCCGCCGGCACACGCGCTTCATCTTCGGGCGCGACGGCTCGTAGAACACCGAGGTCGCGCCCGTGAACGGCACCCCGAGCCGCTCGAGCGTCCGGACGACCTCGATGCCCGGCGACTCCTCGTCCGCCGCGCCGTCGCAGAGGTTGAAGAAGAGGTCGTAGCCCTGCCGCGCGAGCGCCCTCACGGTCCTCGCGGCGTCCGGCCACTCGAGCACGGCCACGTCCCAGTCCGCCTCGGGCAGGAAGGGACGCGGGTCGCAGGGCCAGTCGTCGTCCGGGAACGGGTCGGCGTCGAGATCCTGCGTGGTCAGGAGACAGATGCGCACGGCCGCGGAGTCTACCCGTCCGCGGCCGTGCTCCCGGTGATCAGTACCTGCCGATCGCGTCCTTGCCCGTGTCGATCAGGGGCTTGCCGGGCTTCCAGCCCGCGGGGGCTGCCTTGCCGGGGTTCGCCTCGACGGCCTGGAAGGCCTGGATCTGGCGGATCAGCTCCTCCACGTTGCGCCCGACGGGCGGGGTGAGGATCTCGACCGCCTTCACGATGCCCTTTGGGTCGATGAGGAAGCGACCGCGGTGGTTCAGGCCGTTGGCGGGGTTCCAGACACCGTAGGCGCGCGAGACGGCGCCGCTCGGGTCCGACGCCATGGCGAAGTTGACGTTCTTGATCGTGGGGGAAGTCTTCTTCCACATCCAGTGGGAGAAGTGCGTGTCGGTGCTGATGGCAATGACCTCGACACCGAGGCCCTGGAGCTGCTCGTGGACGGCCGCGACCGCGGCCAGTTCCGTGGGTCACACGAACGTGAAGTCGGCGGGGTAGAAGCAGAGTACGCGCCACTTCCCGTTGTAGTCGCTGAGCTTGATCGACTTGATCTCGTCGCCGACGACGGCGGGGAGCTCGAAGTTGGTCGCGCGCTGCCCCGGAAGCGGGACGGGCGCGACGACCAGGCCGGCGGGCACGGCGCCGCTCGCCGCGGCGGACGTGGCCACCTCGTTCTCCTGCGGCGTGCCGCAGGGACCCAGCACGTCACCGGACCACGCGAGGAGACACAGCGCGAGAACCATCGGAATCGCAAGGAAGGTTCGCATCGTCAGTCCTTTCCGCGCATCCGCCGCCCAGCACGGGCGGAGAGCCGATGCGCACGGCCAGGATCATAGGATGCCGAGCGCCCTGGAAAGGTGGGGTGTCAGATTGAAGTAGTTCGCGTGCGTGCGCAGCAGGGCGCGGCTCGGAGGGGTCTCGGGGTCGAAGATGAGACCGAGTGCGACGACGGCCATCGCACGGACGTACAGGCCTGCGCCCTCGTCCTTCGCGAGGAGGACGAGGCGATCCGCGGCCTTGGGATCGCCGAGCCGCCCCAGCGCGAGCGCCACGGCGACCGCGGCGCCGCGCGCCGGGTTCTCCTGCTGGAGCTGGGCGAGGAGCTCCTCGCAGGCGCCGGGCGCGGCCAGCATGCCCAGCGCGCACGCGGCCTGGGCCTGGACGCACGGGTGGATGCGGTCCCGGGTAGCCGCGAGCAGAAGCTCGAGCGTCTGCTCGTCGGCCCG
>JAUXCH010000809.1 GCA_030618975.1 Planctomycetia bacterium | reverse complement strand
GCCCTCGAGCCCCAGCTCCCGGTGTCGCGGACTGTCTCTCTGACCTCTCAGCAAGTAGAGACTCGTGCTGAGATGCTCGTAGGCTCGCCTGCGATACGTACGGGCCAGGTCCTCGCCGGGGCGAGAGTACTGGGGCGAGGCAAGGCACTCCAAGTCGAAGTGCGGCCTGTAGTGGACCCCCACCTCAACCGTCGTTTGGTAGATGCTCAGTCCCTTGGCGCCGTCGATCCGGCAGAAGTCGATCACGTCAGTCATGGAGTGATCGCGGGAGCGGACGAGGTACCCCTGCTTGGGTGACGTGAAGCCAACCGATGCCAGATCGCGTGCCAGGTGTTCGGTGAGCAGACGCCTGATGTTCACGAGGGCCACGGTCGCACCTCCCTTCAGGTCTGCAAGCGGGTAGTACCGACGCTCACCTGCCACAGTCGTGCGCGCAGGAGCAGCAGCACCATCAGCAGGAAGATCCTGACCTGGATCATCTCAGCGATCAGCGTACAGCGCGTCGGAACGATCTCCCGTGCCCTGGTGGGCCGGCAGAGGGACGACTGCGAACGACCCGGTCCTTGCGGTGATGCGGCACTCGAAGCCAGCGCGGACGATCCTCGCCCTCGTGCGCCCGCCAGCACCTCGCTCCCGCGGTGGAGCGTGCCGCGTAGAGGTGGAAGTTGAAGTCACCAGCGGCCAAGCCGGGCAGAATGGGCGAGACCCAAGCCTAGGGTCCTTCCTGCGGGCGTCGTACGAGCTTCTCGTTGAGCCCGAGGAACCGTTCCGCGAGGGTCGAGACCATCGTGCCCACCCAGGGCGGGATCTTCTCCAGCTCGCGTTCGACGGCGGTTCGGTCCATGACGCGCAGCGTGGTCTCCGTGAGCGCGCGCACGGTCGCGCTCCGCGGCTCGCGGGTGAGGATCGCGAGTTCGCCCACCACCTCACCCGGCGCGAGCACGGCGAGGCGCTGCTCACCGTCGGGGCCCGCCTTCAGGACCTCGACCTGCCCCGTCACGACGAGGTAGGCGGCGTGGCCGTCGTCCCCCTCCTGGAAGAGGACTTCGCCCGGCTGGAGATGCTGCACGGGGAATCCCTCGCCCGCCTCCTGATAGGTGCGGAGGTCCTCGAGCACCTCGTGGAACGTGGCGTAGCGCGTCGAGACGTCCTTCTCGAGCATCTTCGCCACGATCGCGGCGAGGCGTGGCGGCACCTCGGGGTTCAGCTCGCGCAGCGGGGGAGCGTCGGACTCGCGGATGGACGCGAGGAGCGCCTCCACGTTCTTGCCGTGGAAGGGCAGCGTTCCCGTGAGCATGACGAAGAACAGGGTTGCCGAAGAGAAGATGTCGGAGGAGGGGCTCAACCGGTCCCTCGGCGTGCACGTCTGCTCCGGGGACATGAACTCCGGCGTGCCGGAGAGGAGGTCGGGCGGCTCCTCGACGAGCAAGGCGACGTCCTCCGGCGTGGCGTTCGCGCCGAGGTGGGCTCGGTAGGGTACCGGGTCGACCAGGCGGGCGTTGCCCCAGTCCATCAGCAGGACCTCGCCGTAGGGCCCGAGCATGACGTTGTCGGGTTTCAGGTCGAGGTGGATCACGCCTCGGTCGTGCGCGTAGGCGAGCGTCTGGCCGACGTGGAGGAGGAGCCCCACGGCTTCGGCGACAGGGAGGGTGCGCCCGCCCTTCCCGGGACGGAAGCCGAGGTGGTCGGAGAGGGTCTTGCCCTCGACCAGCTTCATGGCGTAGCAGGGGAGGTCCGGCGCCTTCACGTAGTGGTCGTAGATGGGGGCGATGCCGGGGTGATCGAGGTAACCGACGGGCCGGCCCTCGCGCGTGAGGGTCCGCCGTGCGAGGTCGGGCGCAGCCAGGTTCTCCTTCAGCGCCTTCACCGCGACGATGCGGCAGAGCGACCGGTCGAAGGATCGGCTGACGAGCGCGGCACCGCCCTCTCCCAGCCGGGAGAGCACGACGTAGCGGTCGGTGGGTGCGGCGTGGCCGCGGCGTTTGAACTGGAACATGCCTGGATCCGAGAGCCTTGCCTGCGAGCCCACAGTATCCTCCTTGCGAGCCTCGGTGGACGCCAGAACGCGTCTGCGTGGTAGGTTCGGTGCGGAGGAGCGCATGGTCGAGATCACCTGCAAGGGCTGCGGTCGGGCGATGGACAGCGAGTTGAAGTTCTGCCCAGGGTGCGGGCGAAGGGTCGAGGCGCCGCCGCCGCCGCCTCCCCTGCCGCTCCTGCCGCTCGTCGATGACGAGGTGGCCGGGACCGCGGGGCCCGAGATCGAGAAGCAGGCTGCCGCTGCGCCCCCCGTGGAGAAGCTCGCCGTCGAGGTCGAGCCGCCCGAGAGCGAGTCCGAAGGCGCCGCCGCGTCGCCCGGCGACGAGGCCGAAGCCGAGGCGGAGGCGCAGGACGCCACGGAGCAGGAGGAGGTGGAACCGCGGGGCGACACCGTCCAGATGAGCCTCTCCGACGCGACGAAGGTGTGGATCGAGGAGTCCGGGACCCAGGAGTCCGTGCCCACGCCCGCAGAGACGGAGAAGAGCCGGCTCCCTCTGTTCGTCGGCCTGCTCGTGCTGGCGGCCG
>JAUXCH010000631.1 GCA_030618975.1 Planctomycetia bacterium | reverse complement strand
GTCCGGGGGGCCGGGGATGCGCTGGCCCGTGAGCGGGTTTGGCTGACCCGCCAGCGGCGAGTAGCGCTCCACACGGAGGCGAGGCTCGGCGACGAGTACCCGGGCCGACAGCGGCGTCGTCCCGTTCGCGAGAACCTGGAAGTCCTCCTGCGCAAAGCGGCGCAGGCGTTCCTCTAGGTCCGGGCGCTCCACGTCCATGCCCTCGAGGAGTGAATCCGGCACGAGGCGCTCGAACACTGCGAGATCCCCGACGAAGATCTCGAGCTGGATCCGGACGCCGTCCTCCGCGATGCGGATCTCCGCGATGTTCGGCGCGTTCTCCGCCCCGGAGTAGCTGACCCAGTCGGCGTGCGCCGGCGCGACCGACGCGAGGAGGGCGAGGGTGGGAATCCAAGCCCAGCACATCCTCGTCACCCATCTCACGGATCACCTCCCGCGCCTACGATGCGACACCCCGGAGGGTCTCCGAGGGGCGCTCCCCGAACCGGCGAGCGTACACCCGGGAGAACCGACCTGGGTGGGGGCAGCCGCACGCCTGGGCGAGTGCTCTCACCGTCGCGTCCTGCCGAGCCCCGCGAAGTGCTTCGCGGGCGCACAGAAGTCGCTGCTCCGTCAGGAACTCCATGGGTGTTTGGCCTCGGGACCTCCGGAAGGCCAGGAACAGCGTGCTACGGCCCCACCCGCATCCCTCTCAGAGGGAGTACGGTACCGCGCTGACATGCGGCAACCCGAACTCTCCAAGGAGAGGCTCATGCCCAAGTACGGATTCTGGATAGCGATACTCCTTGCCGTGGCGCTGGGATACGCCCTGGCCCACGTGGCGGACCTGCCTCCGTCCTTTGCGGAAGACGCGGGGAAACTCTCGCCGGTCCAGCCGCGAGCCCGTGACTTCTACGCGCCCAACAGCGAAGCGCTCGGCGCGAACGAGATGCGAATCGTCGCCTGCGGCACGGGCATGCCCACGGCACGCCCCAAGCAGGCGGCCAGCTGCTGGCTCGTGGAACTCGGAAACGGCGAGAAGTTCATCTTCGACATCGGGACCGGATCCGCCGAGCGGATCGCAGCGCTTCAGATTCCCTACAACTATCTCGACAAGGTCTTCCTGAGCCACCTCCATACGGATCACTTCGGCGACATCATGGCGCTGTTCGTTGGCGGTGCACTCATGGGCCGGCAGATGCCGTTGCGCGTCTGGGGTCCGAGTGGCGATACGCCGGAGCGCGGCACGAAGCAGGCGATTGAGCACATACGCAAGGCGTTGACGTGGGACCTCGACGGTCGGAAGGGCATCACCGACCCTCGCGGCTACCACATTGCAGCCACGGAGTTCGACTACAAGGCCGTGAACCAGGTCGTGTATCAGGAGAACGGGGTCACGATCCGCTCCTGGCCCGCCATCCACGCGCTCGACGGGCCGGTCAGCTTCAGCCTCGAGTGGAACGGCCTCAAGTTCGTCTTCGGCGGCGACACCTATCCCAACAAGTGGTACGACCAGTACGCGAAGGACGCCGACTTCGCCATCCACGAGTGCTTTGTCACGGTCCCGCAGATGGTCGAGAAGTTCCGGTTCACACCGCAGAGCGCACTGGCGGTCGGCACACAGATCCATACTGCGCCCGAGGCGTTCGGCAAGGTGATGAGCAGGATCAAGCCGCGGATGGCCGTGGCTTATCACTTCTTCAACGACTTCGATACGAGTGGAGACATCCTCAAGCGTATCCGGACCACCTACGACGGCCCGCTCAGCCTCTCAACGGACTACATGGTCTGGAATGTGACCCAGAACGAGATCCGCACCCGCATGGCGATCACCGACGAGGACGTCTGGCCGCCGCCGGCGACCGAGAAGCCGCAGCTTCCTGATGCGAGCCAGCGAATCCCCTACTCCGATTTCGTCGGAGGCGGGAAACTCGACGTGCACGAGGTCCTCCAGCCGATCTACGACGAGACCAACAAGAAGTACGGAATCAACGAGAAGCAGGATGAGTAAGGGAACGAGACGTGCCTCGACGACCTGCTCGGCAGCCTGACGCCGTGTAGCCGGCCCCGCCGTGGGCAATGCTCGCGTGTCTTGGTGAGAGCTACTTCTCAGTAGCGGAGGCCGCGCATCGAGATGCAGGCGAAGCCGACAACACGCCCGATGTGCGCTACCACCGCTGGCAGGCGACCGGTAAGCGCGGGCGCCTCGCCGAAGCCAGGCGCCTCCTCGACTGCCGCGTGGATCACAACCCCGAGGAGTACCGCGAGTTGCCGCGGAGGAACGTGGGCTCCACTGCGAGATTCTGGAGGCTTGGGAGGAGCACGGGGAGCCGGCGAAGCTGGCCCTGAGCGAGCGAAGCGAGTCGAAGGGGAAGGCTGAGGTGGGGGAGACCGACGCCGACGGAGGATCGCTGCAGAACGGACCTTCGTGCAGAGGTCGGTGATGGAAGCGATGCCCTGCCAAGGAAGGTGGGCGGGTCCCGAAATGGGTCCCGAACGAGTCCTCGTCAGCAGGCGCTGACAGGCGTAGCCGAGGTGGACGGTGCGAGCAGACCGGAGTCGCCGAAGTCTGCAAAGCCCATGAAGCAGGGCGCTCTGCGAGGACACAGCCACGAGAAGAAGTGGCATCCCCGGCAGGACTCGAACCTGCGCCTCCGGTTTGGGAAGGCGGGAGACGGATCGGCCGCCAGGGTCTAGTTCTTGGGATTTAGGCGGAGCTCTGAAACGACTGGCTACCGGTTTGGCTACCGAGCCAACGCTCGTTGGTGCGATCACCCACCCCGGGAGACGCGCCGGTGTTCGGCGACGTCAGCGCAGGGTCGCTCGGTACTCGCTCGGAGCCACGCCCATCCAACGCCGGAATGCCCGGGTGAAGTTCGACGGGTCGGCGTAGCCGAGGCGTGAGGCGAGATGGGCGACCGTCGCTTTGCTGGCCGCCAGCATGCGTACGGCTTCGCCACGCCGCAGGTCGTCGAGGATATCCTCGAAGGTGCTCCCCTCTTGTCGCAGCCAGCGCTGGAGGGTTCGCGAAGTCACGCCCGCCAATCGGGCGGTGTGTTCGAGGTGTGCTACGCCCGTCGGAAGGCCGTGTCGCAGTGCCAACCGTACGGACTCCGTGACCGCAAGCTCGATGGCCGTGGAGGGGGCCTGGGGGGATCCCCCAGGCGCGAGGGGCTCGCTCAGGGCCCCGGAAGGCAGCTGGATCGCGGTGACCTTCGCTCCGTACGACGCCTTCGCATCGCGGAGCGCGGCGGGCAACTGCGTGCCACGCGGAGGGACGCCCTTCAGCATCGCGGCACGTGGCTCCCAGGCTGGGCCGAGCGCTAGCCGGGCGACGTGGACCATGATCCCCAGGACGTAGAGCTCGATCTGCCAGGCGCCCACGTCGATGCTGTCGATGCCGTGGCGGCAAAACCACAACTGATCCCTCCGCCGGGTCACGGAGAAGCGTGCGTGGGAGCTGTGCTGCGACGCGGCGTGTAGGAAGAGCTGAAGCGCCGAGCCGAGCGTCGGCGCAGAGCCCACGCGACGGCCAAACACCCCCAACTCGCCGATCGGCGTCTCGACGCCGGTGTCCCAGCCGAAGTGCTCCGATCCCGTGGCGTCGGCGGCTCGGTCCCCGAGGGCCCCCACCCCGGACGCGGGGGCCCGCGGCCCCGGCTCCCCGTCCCCCCGGGCCCGGG
>JAUXCH010000217.1 GCA_030618975.1 Planctomycetia bacterium | reverse complement strand
GCTGGGCCAGGATGGCGAGCCTTCCGGTGGGGACGTGGCGGAACTCCGTCGAGGTGACCATGCGGGGGATCTCGGAGATTTCATCCGGCGTGAGCTCGTGCGGCGAGAAGCGCGGGCACGCCGAGCGGTCGTCGAGGTCGCAGGCGACGGCAGCGCGGCGCCATGCACCCAGGCGCGAGGGCGAAAGACCGATGATCCTGAGCACGCGGCGAAGGCCCATGACGCGTCGCGAGCGGTCGATGGCGCGGAGCAGCCGCGCCTTGTCGGAGCCGTGGGGAACGCGGAGTGGGGTGAGGTCGGGCTGGAGCAGGCGGAACAGTGCAAAGAAGACGCGAAGGATGGCCGACAGGCGATCCACGCGCCTCTCGAGCTTGGCGACGCGAACTCGAAGCTCGGTGGCCGAGGCGTCCACGCCAGGTGCGGTGGTGACGTCCTGAGGAATACGCTTCAGCCAGCCGGCCACGGTGGAGCGTGGGACGCCAATGCGCGTCGCGATGGTCGCGTCGCCCGTTTCCCGGACGAACTGGATGAGACGGTGGTCGTAGGTTCGGTTGGGTCGAGATGATGACATCCAGACATCGTGGCGTGGACCGACGTGGGCGGGGAACTCTCGATGGCGTGATCCGTCGTCATTGCCGTCGAGATCTCGAACGAACGGCCTCGAGTGCCGTGGTGGACGGCCCGGTTCGCCAGCGCGATACGATCAACGGGGCCCAGCGCTGACCCCGGGGGCAGGCATGATGTCCGCGCCATGTTCCTCTGCGCCGCCGGTGATACGCACGGAGCCCTCGACGGGCTCTACGACGACGTCCTCTCATTCGAGGCGGCGCTCGAAGTGCGTTTCGAGTGGATCCTCCACGTCGGGGACTTCGGCGTGTGGCCCGATCCCAATCGGGTCGACCGCGCCACGCGCCGTCACGAGGGCGCCGGAGACTTCCCCGCCTGGTACGCGGCCGGGCGCGCGGTGCCGCGGAAGACGGTCTTCATCAAGGGCAACCACGAGGACTTCGTCTGGCTCGACGCCCAGGAGGAACGGGAGATCCTGCCGGGCCTCTTCTACCTCCCGAACGGAGCGACCTTCGACCTGGGCGGGGTCACGGTGGGGGGCGTGGGCGGCTGCCACGGTCCGTCGAACTACGAGCGCCGGACGGGGAGTCTCCAGGGCTACGCCAAGCGCCACTACACCCGGGAGGATGTCGAGATCCTCCTCGCTATCGGTCGCGTCGACGTGTTACTGACCCACGATGCGCCGGTTGGCGTGGTGTTCGAGCACCATCGGCAGGGTGCGGGGTGGGCGAGTGATGCGGTGGGGCTCGACGAACTGGTCCTGGGTCTCCGGCCCGAGGTCTGCTTCTTCGGACACCACCACATGAGGGTGGACGGAGAGATCGAAGGCGTCCGCTGCCTCGGTCTCAACAAGGTGGGCCGGCCCGGGCACCTCGTCGCCTTCGAGATTCAGGGCGGCGGTGGACCGTGGAGCGTCCTGGGGGAGTGGCCGAAGGCTGGGCGACGTGGCGCTGATGCCCATGGCCACATAGGGTGTAGGCGCGTCAAGGGCCACGCGTACGGGGAGTTCCACGGCTGACGCGCGCAAGAGGTCTCGAACCTGTCTTCGTAATGGGGAGCCTGTGGCGGCCCACCGACGTTGGATGGGCGGTTTCCTGACAGCGCGGACCAGCGGGATTCGTTCCCGAGGTCTCCGGCTTCAGCGCGGACGAACCTCGGGCGTCTTCGCGTGGGCAACCGCCCTCTTGGGCCTACGGCCGTCGCGCTCGGATGAAGGCGCTGACGATCGTACCGTCGAGCAGGTCCAGATGTTCGAGCACCCTGTCAGGCCCGCCTTCCTCCGCGGGCACAGAGCGCGCCATCTCTGCGAGGGCGTCGCGGTCGAAGCTCCGTGTGACTTCGAAGGACACGTCCTCGAATCCGGCGTTCGCAAGGCGTGCCGCGTAGTCGTCCCGCACCAGGGCTCCGGCCACGCAGCCCGTCCAGAGGGCTACGATGCCCTGTACGCCCTCGGGCAACTCGCGCTCCAGGACGATGTCCGACACGGCGAAACGCCCCCTGGGCTTCAGTACCCGGAACGCTTCCGACAGCACGCGGTCCTTGTCGCCCGAGAGGTTGATGACGCAGTTGGAGATGATGACGTCGACGGAACTGTCGGGCAGTGGGATCTCCTCGATCGTCCCCTTCAGGAACTCGACGTTCGCCGCACCCGCCTTCGTCTGGTTCTCGCGCGCGAGGGCCAGCATCTCGTCGGTCATGTCGAGCCCGTAGGCCATGCCGGTCGGACCGACCCGCTTCGCCGACAAGAGCACGTCGATGCCGCCCCCGCTGCCGAGATCGAGCACCGTTTCGCCCTCGCGCAGTTCGGCGAGCGCGGTGGGATTGCCGCAGCCGAGCGAGGCGAGAAGGGCCTGCTCGGGGAGGCTGGACAGGTCATTGGAGTCGTAGAGATCGCGCGTGATGGGATTCACGGCATCGAGGGCGTTCGATCCGTCTCCACAGCAGGATCCCGCGGCGCCCGTTCGCACGTTCTCGGCAGCCTTTCCATAGCGCTGCTTGACGATGCTGCGAATGTCTTTGCTAGGCATGGCTTCTTCCTTGATTGGGTTCATGAATGGCCACGACGAGACTGCCGATGAAGCCGGCAAGGCGCTCGATGCCGCCCGGTGCGAGTCGATAGTGCATCCAGGTGCCGCGCCGCTCGGTCGTGACCAAGCCCGTTCTCCGCAGCACGCCGAGATGGTGGGAGATCGTGGGTTGCGCCAGATCGAAGCGCGACTCGATGTCGCACACGCAGAGGGAACCTTCGGCACGGGCGAGCAAATCGAGCATCTCCAGTCGCGTGGGGTCGCCAAGCGCCTTGAACGCGCGGGCGTGGCCCTGTAGCCGGTCCCGATCCGGGAGGGACGGCGGCGGACGACAGCGGGGGCAGGACCGGGTTTCCGTACGCATCGGCGAGAGTGTGGACCTGTATCGACCAATGTCAATATATGGGAGCAGAGAAAACGACCAGGCGACGCGTGCGAACCCTCTTCATCGAGCTTGAAGGCAGCATGCCCATCTGTTGCACAGTCTGGAATCGAGAGCCGTCCGACTGCGCCGAGAGTGGTTCCGACCCCGTGGTCGGAACGGGGAGCCACCGCCTCGCAGACGCACGAGAGTCTCCGCGCGAGGCGTTGCAGGCCCTCTCCGTGCCTCCCGTCCGAGCTTCCCTGCCATCGCCAAGGGCTTCCGCCGGAGACCCCGACGCGTCCGGCAACCGCGTCCTCAGTGCGTAAGACCGGGTGTCGCGTTGGCCGCAGGCTGGCGTGGCGCCCCGCACCGTGAGCACGCGCCGCGAGAGACCACCGATGACAGGGCCGATCCAGAGGGGGCGCACGACACCGCCGACCCGCGTGGAGTCGATCATGCAACTGTGATCGGGACGCTTGGTGAGAAGGACGCGCGCACGGGAAGCGGCTACGAGCTCCGATTTGGCCGGTCGTGTCGGACCGCGCCGGACGATCCGCTGGACACGCGATCCAGACGCCTTCACGCGGAGGCGGGCGAGTTGCCCCGCGATCCGCCTCGTGCCCCAGCGCGGCCACCCGGCCTCGAGACGATGGACGAGGTCAGGCAGGCGGCGCCGTCCCACCCGAAACAGCCGGACGTGGCAGGCACTCCCGACGGTCGCGGCGACCAGGAGCAGGACGTGACGTGTCGCCGGAATCCACTCGCGGCGGACAGACGTGTCACCGCGTGCGATGATGCCGCAAGAGCCGCACACAGAACCGGCGTTTGGGTGCGGCGGCCCCAAGGTGGGCCTATGCACCCATGCCTTCCTCTCAGACGTCGAGTTGCGCGGAGATTGCGAAAATGTACCCGTTAACGATTGCGTTGACCGGGCACGGCCACATTATGTAGCATTCGTAGTCGAGGGGGGCTGAAACGGGTCAGCGCTCCACGTTCAGAAGCGGAAGATTCGGCTGGGCGGCAGCTCGCCTGAGCCTGTGGGGGCGGGGGACGTGCCTCCGTCGGGTGCAGGACACGGCAAGGCCGACCCGGGAGGGAGAGACGTCCCATGTGTACCGGGAGTTCATCTCGCGAGACGGGCAGGCCCGCGTTTCTGCGCATGACCCTCGCCATGGCTCTGCTGGCAACGGTCCTCCTGCTACCAGGCAAGTCCTTTGCCGCTCCGACCACGGGGGACCGCGGCAACGAGGGAGAACGCCCCGTTCCCATGACCGACCCGTTCTTCTGGGAGAACGGCAATCTGTTCTGCGACCGGGGTCTGAAGGCCACGGGCTTCCGAGTCCTGCCCGACATGACCATTCAGGGGGCCGTCATCAGCAAGGAGACCCTGGAGGCCCTGGCCGCCTTCCCGGCGCGCGCCGACTCTCTGAAGGCCCAGGTGCAGGGGCTCGGCTGGGGGGACTTCCTGAAGAAGGAGTGCTTGGGGGACATCTGCGTGTACTTGCCGGACTTCGGTGCGAACGGGTGGAAGCTCGTCGGGAACGCCGCCGGGTTCCTGTCAGACGTCGGCGGCGTGGTGGCGTCCTTGCCCGACTTCATGAAGGACATTCTCGGTCCGGTCCCCAACCTGCCGCTCAAGAAGAGCGACTGGGAGGGTCTCGAGATCCTCGACGTGAGCTCGTTCGTCAGTGACCTGAATAGCTTCAAGTCCTTCTTCGACGGCACCTTCTTCGTCAACCTCGGCCTGCTCGTGGCCGACTTCATGGACCCCCCGGCCACGTCGGTCTGCGAGAACCACTCGCGCAGACAGGCCGTTGCAGGCAACTTCCGGGACACGTGGGCCTACTGGGCGCTGCAGAACCAGCGCAAGCAGCTCCAGGCCGACGTCCCCGTGTCCAAGGTCGTGTGGATCGGTGCCCACAACGCCTACAACAACTACGCCGACGGGTACCTGCTCCCCAACAACTGGTACTCCATCACGGACCTGCTTCGTTCGGGCACGCGGTTCCTCGCCCTGGACGTCTACCACGGCGCGTCCTGGCCCATCGGCTGCTCCCTGGCCCAGCTCTCGCACGCCGGGAAGTACCCCACCGGCGCAGTCTGGACGGACCGGTACTACTACAACGCCATCAAGGAGATCCGGAACTGGATGCTGAAGCCGGAGAACGCCGACGAGGTCGTGTGGATCGAGATGCAGGACGGCGTGCCCGAGGCCGACAGCCACCACATCAACGACCCCATCGAGAAGTACCTCGCCGACGAACCCGAAATCGGCGTGTTCACGCCGGCCGACTACGAGGCGAATGGCTCCGCCTTCCCGAGCCAGCGGGAGCTCGTGGCGACCAAGCGCCGCGCGATCTGCATTGCCTGGAACAGCGACTTCGGCGGCGAGTACGTCTTGGAGAAGCCGGGCATCTGCGTCAACAAGTACGGCAAGCCCTACGTCGACTTCGACCGCACGGTGTGGCCGCCCACGATCGACGGGGAGATGGCGCACCCCGAGTCCGTGAAGCTGGGGGAGATCGCCGGCAACCGCCTGCCCCTCGTCGGCGGCGACCTCCACCCGATCACGGAGGGCAGACTGGCCGAACTGGTTCGGTACAACGTCAACTTCATCGGCATGGACATGGTGCTGCACGCAGAGGAGGACTTCGCGCCGGGCGACCGGCTCAAGGGGGCCGTCTGGAGCTGGCGAGAGGGTGAGTGGGAAGCGGCCGGCGTTGCCCAAGCGGCTCTGATGGGATCCGACGGCCGTTGGGGTCCGCGCAGTCCCTACCTGGTGCGTCGCTTCGCCGCCGCCCGACCCACGACCGAGGAGATCTACGTCGAAGGAGAACTGGTCGAGGTCGCCGACACCTGGGAGTGGGTCGTGACGCAGGGCGCCGGAACCTGGTTCGACGGGGGCCGCGCCGTCTACGACGAGTTCGGCCCTGAGTACACGTTCTTCGTCCCGCTCAACGGGCACCAGAACCGCGAGCTGACGGAGGCGAACCTGGACGGCGCGGAGCTGTGGTTGGACTACGGCGACCTGCGGACCGACGGGATCTGGGAGATCAACACGCCGCCCGTCGCCGTCATCGAGGGTCCTGACACCGCCGAGGAGGGCGACACCGTGTCCTTCAGCGGCGCGGGCTCGCACGACGCCGACGACGATGCCCTCGTCTCCTTCGAGTGGGACTTCGACAACGGCGACTCCGCGACCGGGTCCTCCGTCACGACGGTCTACGGCGACGACCACACGCCCGCGACCGTGACACTCCTCGTAATCGATGAGCTCGGCAGCGTGGGTCTGGCTGAGTTCCCCATCACGGTGTTCAATCTCGATCCCGCTGTGACGCTCGACGTCGAGGATGCCATCGCCTTTGCGGGTGGCGACGCCTTCCTGGGCCGCACCGACAGCGTGAACGTGCACTCGGCTTCGGCAACCGATGAAGGCTCGGACGACCTGACCTTCACGTGGTCCCTCGACGACCTGGTGTTCCCCGGGAGCTGGGTGAACCGGGAGGTCATCTACTTCAACAACGGCGCGAGCCCCGATCCCATGCCCAGTTCCGCCGGCACCTTCCCCTTCGCGGCCGACGACACAGCCGACAGCGTCACCTTCGAGTCGCCCGGGGTGTACCTCCTCAGGATCCTCGTCACAGACGATGACGGCGGCACCGACACGTTCGTCCACACCAAGCTCGTCATGGGCGCGGAGACCTTCCCGAAGGGGCTGGGATACTGGCGCAAGCAGTTCAGCACGCAGGGACGCCACGATGTCGACGACGTGACGCTGCTGCGCTACCTGGCCTTCGTGGACCACGCCAGCGGCGTGTTCCCGGAGTTCGTGCCCGCGTCGAGCATCGCCGACGCCCGCGCCGTCATGCAGCCTGGCGGCACCGACGTCGGCGACCCGTCGCCAAGCAACCAGCGGGGAAGGCTCGCACAGACGGTTCTCCAGGCGTGGCTCAACTTCGCTTCCGGCGCCATCGGCTGGGATCCCCAGGCGGGCCGCATCGACGCCAAGTGCCTGCAGACGATCTACGCGTGCGAGCAGGTGCTGACAGATCTCGGAAGCACGCACAAGGACTGCGTCAGGGCCATGCAGGCGCTGCGGTCCCTGTACTGACGGTACGGTGTCGGGTCTGATACGGCGGATTACGGGACCTTCGCTGACGGGGGTGCCGCGGAGGCGGAGCGCGGAGCTGAGGGCCAGGGTCTTCTGGCGACTTCGGCCGCGTTCCCGCCGGGAGGGCGCGGTCACCGGGCTGGGGTCCGGCAACCGCTTCCGATGGGGAGGCTCTCGGTTTCGATCCCTGAGTGGACCCCACTCCGACAGGTCCGAACATGGAGAGCTGGAAGCACCCGAGCTGCGAACCACGACATTCAGCACGTTTTCGTCGGGCACTCGACATGTTCGCAGCGACGATCAGTCGTGTGCATGCAACTTGGCAGTTGACGCCGGGGAGACACGGAGGCGTGGCGACCGCGGCCGCGCCCGGGATTGCCCTGCCACGCAAGGAGCGCCTAGGTTCGCACCCGGGTACGGAACGGACCCCATTCCGACCCATGTCCGAACCGAGAGTCGCTGGGCCCCACCCAGGGAGCCCTGATATGGGCCCTCTGCAGATTGGCGCCGGCGACGGCCGCCGCGCCTCGCGAGAGACCTGATTCCAGGCCCCGCGAAAGGCTGCCACAACGCATAGGGTTCAACGCATAGGGTTCAACCCGGCGCGGGAACTCG
>JAUXCH010000413.1 GCA_030618975.1 Planctomycetia bacterium | reverse complement strand
GGGCACCGGTCCGACGAGGTGGCGCTGGGAGTCCTCCGCGTGGACGGCTTCGGCGTCACGTTCACGGTCTTCTGCTGCGTCACCGGCTTCTTCACGATCCTGGCGACGATGCGCGGGGAGGCCTTCCGCCGTCCGGGCGGCGAGTTCCTGGTGCTGATCCTGTCCGCCGTGCTGGGGATGTCGATCCTCTCCCAGTCGGTCGACCTCGTCACCCTCTACCTCGCCTTCGAGACCGTCTCGATCCCGTCCTACGTCCTCGTCGGCATGCGGCGCGGGGATCGCAAGGCCAACGAAGCGAGCATGAAGTACGTGCTCTTCGGCGCGGTGTCGTCCGGCATCATGCTCTACGGCCTGTCGATGCTCGTGGGCCTGTCCGGCGGCACCTCGCTCGAGGCCGTGTCCCAGGCCGTGGCAAACGGCGCCGGCTCGCAGCCGATGTTCATCGCAGCTGCCGTCATGATCTTCGCGGGCTTCGCCTTCAAGATCTCGGCCGTGCCCTTCCACTTCTGGTCGCCGGACGTGTACGCGGGCGCGCCCGCTTCCGTGGCCGGCTTCCTCGCCGTAGCCAGCAAGGCGGCCGGATTCGCCGGACTCGTGAGGGTTCTGGGCGCCATGAGCCCCGCGGTACCCGACGCCGCCGATCCACTGACCACCTTCGCCTACGCGGGCGACCCCCTGATCCTCAGCATCACGATCGCGGCCCTCCTGTCGATGACGGTCGGCAACCTCGCCGCGCTCAAGCAGACCGAGATCAAGCGCCTCCTCGCGTGGTCGAGCATCGCGCACGCGGGCTACATCCTGCTGACGCTCGCCGTCTGGTCCGAGCACGCGGCCGCCGCGCTCATCGTCTACCTCATCGCCTACCTGTTCATGAACCTCGCCGCGTTCTCCATCGCTGGGATCGTGATCCGCGAGCAGGGGACCGGGGAGCTGTCGGCCTTCAAGGGACTCGGCCAGCGGACCCCGTGGCTCGCCGTGGCCTTCGCCATCGTGCTGTTCAGCCTGACCGGACTGCCCCCCTTCTTCGGCTTCGTGGGCAAGTACACCGTCTTCTACGCGGTCTTCGAGAAGGGCTACGTGTGGCTCGCCGTGATCGGCCTCTTGAACGGTGCCATCTCGCTCTACTACTACGCGAGGATCATCGCGTACATGTTCCTCGCGGAAGGCGAGGCGCCCGCGACTGCGAAGGGCTTCGGCTTCCGGTTCCCGGACTGGGCCCTCTGCGCCGTCCTCGTGGTGCCGCTGCTCGTGTTCGGGATCCTGTGGTCCGGCGTCTGGGAGATGGCCTTGAGCGTCGTCCCCGCGATGTTCGGCGGGGCCAGGTAGGGAGCGCGCCATGGACACCACCCGCGTCTCCACCGATCTTCTCGACCGCTTGGACGAAATCTTCACGCGCTCGTTCCACAGCGCCGCCGACTACGCCTTCGAGTCGCAGCCTTTCGTCGTTCCCGAGGACGCCGCCCTCCTCGACCTGCTCGCCAGCATCCGCGCCGGTGACCAGCGTCATGCCGTGATGGTCGGCGACCTCGTCGAGTCGCTGGGGGCCGTGGTCCAGTCCGGGGCCTTTCCGTACTGGTACCGCGACCTCAACTACCTGACCGTCCCGTACATGGGCCGGTTCGTCGAGCGTTCGCTGCGGGATGACGTGGAGCGGATCGACGCCGCGCTCGCCGGGTGGACGGACGACGTTCCGGGCCGCCAGGTGCTCGAGACCCTTGCGAAGGAGAAGCGCGAGCAGATCGCGATGCTGGAGGCGGCCGTCCAGTCCGCGCTCGATCGCGAGGCCGAGGCGTACCGCGCGGCGGCAGCCGAGGCGAAGGCTGCCCGCGACGAGATCGCGGCGCGCAAGAAGGCCGAGGCCGAGGCGGTGAAGGAGGCCGAGCGGGCGAAGAAAGCCGCCGCGAAGAAGGCCGCCGAGGCCGCCGAGGCCCCCGCGGCCGCACCGACCGCCGCGGATCTCCCGGATCCGAACG
Organism: Planctomycetia bacterium; assembly: GCA_030618975.1. Classification (GTDB taxonomy): domain Bacteria; phylum Planctomycetota; class PLA2; order PLA2; family JAEUHO01; genus JAUXCH01. The sequence goes on along the minus strand of JAUXCH010000413.1, from coordinate 3,188 downwards.
AGCCGGGCATCTCGTCGAAGGAGAAGGCGAAGCGGCAGATCATGCGCGCCCGCGCGCAGAAGGCCGCCGCCGCCGCTCCGGCCGCAGCGCCGGCAGCGGCGCCGGCTGCAGCCCCCGCAGCCCCCGCAGCCGACCTGCCCGACCCGAACGAACCCGGCATCTCCGCCAAGGAGAAGGCGAAGCGCCAGATCCTGAAGATGCGTGCCGAGAAGGCCGCAGCGGCTGCGCCGGCTCCCGCAGTCGCGCCGGCAGCGGCACCAGCGGCCGACCTCCTCGACCCGGACGAGCCCGGCATCTCGTCGAAGGAGAAGGCGAAGCGCCAGGTCCTGAGGATGCGCGCCGAGAAGGCCGCGGCGGCCGTCCCGGCTCCTGCAGCCGCACCGACGCCTGCGGCGGCTCCCGCTGCGGCGCCCGCGGCCGACCTGCTCGACCCGGACGAGCCGGGCATCTCATCGAAGGAGAAGGCGAAGCGCCAGGTCCTGAAGATGCGCGCCGAGAAGTCTGGTGGGGGGGGAGCGCCCGCGCCCGCTCCGGAGCCACCGAAGGCCGAGGCGCCCGCGCCTGCGGTCGAGGATCTGCTCGACCCTGACGAGCCCGGCATCTCGTCTAAGGAGAAGGCGAAGCGCCAGGTCCTGAAGATGCGCGCGCAGCAGAAGAAGGGCTAGGCGTCCGGCCCGCTCGCGGCCGCTCCGTCTTCGCCGTCAGGCCTGGACAGGCCGTCGATGAGCACGTCGGGGCAGAGATCGGCACCGTTCGGCCACGCGATGGTCCCTGCTTCCTCGATCACGGTGACCCTCCGAAACACCCTGGGGTCCCGACGGATCTCCGTGAACACAGGCCCTTGAAGCAGCGGCTCCAGGTCGACTTCGCCCACTCGCCCATTTGTGAGCGTGAGTCGGACCCGGTGGGCCCCAAGTGCCTGGACGTCAGCGATCCGAATCATCATCGATAGACCTCGCTGCTTCATTCTACTCCAGGGGCGCGATCGGGATCGGCGCCTGCCCTGCGGACACATCGCTCCTCGGTTCCGGATCTGCTCCTTCGGGTGGGGGCTCGCGTTTCCGTCTCGGCTCCGGCCCGGTACCCTCTTGCCATGAATCCCGCCGATCCCCCCGTCAGGTCGTCCCGCCGCGTCGTGCTCGCGCACTACGGCGAGGTAGGCCTCAAGCGTGGCAACCGTCTCTCCTTCGAGCGGCGGCTGCGGGACCGGCTGCGCGAGGGCCTGGAGCATGCGGGTCTGAAGGCGCGCGTTGCCCTGACCCAGGGGCGCTACGCGATCAGCCTGCCGTCCGACGACGCCCTGCCGCGGGCCATGTCCGTGGTGACCCGGATCCCCGGCGTGGCGAACGCGTCGGCCGCCTACGTGGTCGAGCCCGAGATCGAGGCCATCCAGGAGGCCGCGGCGACGGCCCTGGCCGAGGCGCCGCCGGGCTCCTTCAAGGTCGAGACGCGGCGCGCCGACAAGTCGTTTCCGCTGAACTCGATCGAGGTGTCGCAGGCCGTCGCGCCCGCGTGCCTCGAGCGGTCACCGCGCGCCGTCGACGTCCACGACCCCGACATCACGGTCCACGTATCCATCCTGAAGGACGCCGCGTACGTGAGCGCCGCGCGCGTCCCCGGCCCCGGCGGTCTCCCCGTGGGCAGCACGTCGCGCCTCCTGTCGTTCCTGTCGGGCGGCATCGACAGCGCCGTGGCGACCTGGCTGATGATGCGCCGTGGCGCGCGCGTCACGGCCGTCCACTTCCACAACCGCACGCACGAGGGGACGGCCGTGCTGGAGAAGCTCGAGGACGTGTGCGGCGTGCTCGCCTGGTCGGCCGGCCGGATGCCCATGCTGGTCGTCCCCTTCGAGGCCTGCCAGCGCGCCATCGTCGGCCTCGTGCCCGCCGAGTACCGGATGATCGTCTACCGCCGCGCGATGCTCCGGATCGCGGACCAGCTCGGACGGACGGAGCGGGCGCTGGGAATCGTCACGGGCGACAGTCTCGGTCAGGTGGCCAGCCAGACCGCCGAGAACATCCGGACGATCCACGAGGCGGCGACGCTGCCCATCTACGCGCCCCTGGTGGGATCCGACAAAGCCGAGATCGTGGCTCTCGCGCGCCGCATCGGTACCTTCGACATCTCGATCCGCCCGCACGCGGACTGCTGCTCGTTCCTGATCGCGAAGCACCCGGCGACGGTGAGCAACATCCACGAGATCCGCCAGTTCGAGTCTGCCGTCGATTGGGACGCGGTGGTGGCCGAGGCCGTCGCCGGGACCGAGAAGACCGTGCACCTGCCGGACCCGGACGCGCTCGGCGCCTGAGCCCGGCCTGCCTGAACCCTGCCTGCCTGAGCCCGGCTAGTGGCCGCCGAAGGGCTTGCCCTCGTAGGCCTCGTACAGCTTCGTGATCGCCGTCTTCAGCGCGTCCGCGTTCTTCGGGTCGACGGTCTGCTTGCACTTCATCGCGGCCTGCAGCACGGCGTGCGCGGCGGTCAGTTGCTTCACGTACGCCTCGTTCGAGGGCTTGATGCGCTGGGCCATGAAGTACTGGGCGATCACGTCCATCGTCTTCGTGGCGTGCGCCTCCTTCGTGTTCACCCAGCGGACGAGCTGGTTGCGCTCCAGCGCGCCCTCCTTGCCTGCGAGCTCGGTGATCTGCGCCATGGCCTTCGCGATCGTGCCCTGGTCCTCGAGCATCATCTCGAAGCGCATCTGGTCCGCGTAGATGCCGCAAGGCACCTCGCAGTGGGCGTCGGCGGTGCGAACGGTGCCCAGAAGGAGGACGGCGCCGAGAGCGAGAGTGGGGAGGATGAACCGCTTCATGTCGTGTCTCCGTGGAGAGGTTCCGCGTGGTGATCCGGCATGGTAGCGACTGGCGAGGCATCCACCGGTGCCCGTAGAATGGGCTTCGGAACCCATGAGCCCGCGACGTTCGAACCGTCCGCCCTCTCGCGACGAGCCGATGCTCGCGCCGGACCCGATCGCCGCCGGCTTCGCGCGGGCGCGCTGGCGAGCCGTGGGCCGCACGCTCGTGGGGTCTCTCGCGTTCGCGGCGATCTGGGGTGCGGTGGTCGGTCTCGCGGCCCTGTTCGGCGTTCCGCTGCGGCACGCGATGTACCTGGGGCTGGTCGCCTCCATCGTGTATGCGATCTCCAGGGAGCGACGGCGTCGCCGCGCCTCGCACGAAGACCGCGTCGGGCGC
>JAUXCH010000889.1 GCA_030618975.1 Planctomycetia bacterium | reverse complement strand
GTCTTCGCCGTGCTCGCCGTCTTCGCCGTGCTCGCCGTCTTCGCCGTCCTCGCCGTCTTCGCCGTCCTCGCCGTCCTGCGTCTCGATCTTCGCTCGCGGCACCCGGCGCCCCGCGAGCTCCCGGATCCACGTCGCGATCCAGTGCGCCTCGAGCGCCCGGCGCTCGTCCGCGCTCGCCCCCGCGCCCCCGTCGAGGACGAGGAACTCCACGTCCGGGCCGTCGACCTCCCGAAACGCGCCCTCGGCACGGAGCGGCACGTGCTCCGCGCCGGCCGCGCCGCCGGCGAAGAGCGGGGCGTGGATCCCGTTCAGGCAGTCGACCAGCTCGGGCCGCGCGCGAAACGTCGCGCGCAGGACGTGCCGGCCCGCCTCGCCGACCCGCTCCGCCTCGGCGCCGATCACGCGTACGTCGGCGCGCCGGAAGCGGTAGATGGACTGCTTCGGATCCCCCACCGAGAACTGGGACGGTCCCATGCCGCGCAGCGCGGCGAGCAGGCGCGCCTGCAGGGGATTCGTGTCCTGGTACTCGTCGACGAGCAGCGCGGCGGGTGCGTGCGCGACGCGGCGACCCCGGGCCGCGAGGTCCTCGAGGAGACCGAGCGTCGAGACCTCCAGGTCGGTGAAGTCGAGCGTCCCGCGCTCCTCCTTCGCCGCGGCGTAGGTCTCTTCGACCGCGCCGAGCAACCGGCCGAGGGGCCCGGCGACCTCGCGGCGGCCCACGTCGTCCAGCGCGGCGGCGGCCGCGGTCTCCACCGCCTCCGCGCAGGCCTTGCGCGCCTTCTGGAAGGGCCGGGGACCGGTCCCCCGCTCGGGTTTCACGCCCTTCACCTCGCCCGCGAGGCCCCGGAGGCTCCAGCCGCGGTCGGCGCCGGCCTCCAGGGCCTCGAGCACGCGACCGACGACGGCTTTCGCGCGCGCGTGCGCTACGGCGTCGGCATCGTCGGCCGTTCCGAGGAAGTCTTCGGCGAGACGCCGCGCGTCCGCGGCCGCCGCGTCGAGGCGGGGCACCCCCGCGCGCCAGGCGAGGGCGCTCGGAGCCGCGCCGGTGCCCCGGACCCGCTCGAGGAAGGCGAGCAGGTCCTTCTTCGGGGCCGTGACCGCGATGCGCGAGAGCACGGAAACGTCGGGGCTCCCCTCCCGGACGAGCCGGGTCAGGGCCAGGTCCCACGCGTCCTCCCTCAGCAGCAGCGACTCCGATTCGTCGAGGACCGGGAACGCGGGGTCCAGGCCCGCGTCGACGGCGTGGAGCCTGAGCAGCCGCGCGCAGAAGGAGTGGATGGTGGAAATGGGCGCGAACTCGACCTCCTCCAGGTCCGCGAGGCGGCCCCGCGCCTCCAGCGCCGCGGCGATCCGCTCGCGCATCTGCGCCGCTGCCTTCTCCGTGAACGTGAGCGCGGCGACGCGCCGCACGGGCAGGTCGTGGTGCTCCACGAGGTGCACGTAGCGCGCGGTGAGGACCGCGGTCTTCCCGGAGCCCGCGCCCGCCGTGACGCAGGCGTCGGCGAGCGGGTGCTCGATGGCGCCGCGCTGCTCGGGGGTGGGCGTGAAGGCCATCAGGCGCCGCCTTCCCCGTCGGAACCGGCATCCGTGGCGCCCTCGGGCACCCGTCCGCGCACGAACGACGTCCGGCAGACGTGGAAGAAGGCGCACCGCCCGCATCGCTTGGCGTCCGCGGTCTGGAGGTCGTGGTCGCCCGCGCGCACCGCCGCGACGGTGGCGGCCGCGTGCTCGACACCGGCCTCCAGGAGTTCGCGCCAGACGTCGGGCGCGTACGGCTTCGGCTTCGTACGCTCCCGCCGCGCGCCGAAGAGCGAGTCGGCCCTCTCGTTCCAGCGGCCTCGCCGGGCGCGCCGCGTGGCCGCGATCCACTCGAACCCCACGACCTCGACGTCGAAGAGCTGTTCCACGGCCGCGGCATAGAGCGGCAGCTGGAGGTCGATCCCCTGGTCGAACGCCTTCGACGCGGCGGTGACGCTCCCGTCGGAGCGCTTGTAGTCGATCACGACGGCGTCTTGGCCGGCCACGTCGACGCGGTCGATCTGCCCGCGGAGCCGAAACGCCCCCTGCCCCTCCCCGAGCCGCACCTCGGCGCCTGCGCGCTCGCCGAATGCCAGCTCGAGTGCGCCCACGAGGGGCCGGAGCGCCCCGGCCGTCTCTCCCTCGCGATCGCGAAACAGGGTCAG
>JAUXCH010000097.1 GCA_030618975.1 Planctomycetia bacterium | reverse complement strand
GCCGCGTCCTTCGACGTGGAGGGCCTCGTCCGCCGCCGGCTCGAGACCTTCTCGGTCGACGATCTCGAACGACTGATCCTGTCGGCCACCGAGGAACAGCTCGCGTGGCTGCAGTACCTCGGGTGGTTCATCGGGGCGGCGGCCGTACCGCTCGTCGCCGGCCTGCAGGCCTTGATCGCCTGGTTCTGACGGGCGCATGTCGGACAGGGGGCGCCGTGGGAGCGCCTCGGTGCCGACGTGGTTCCGCTTCTCGGCGCCGGGCCTGGCTACAGCCGCGGGTCGACGGGCTCCGACTCCAGGGCCAGCACGCCGAAGACGCACTGATGCACCCGGTAGAGCGGTTCTCGCTCCACGAAGCGATGCAGCCCTTCGAGGCCGAGGGCGTACTCGCGGAGCGCGAGGGAGCGCTTCGTGCCCAGTCCGCGGGCTCGGAGCCGCTCGAGGTGCTCCGGCGCCGTGTACTCGGGGCCGTAGATGATGCGGAGGTACTCCCGCCCCCGGCACTTGACGGCGGGTTGGACCATGCCGCGTCGCCCCCTCACCACCCAGTCGAGGGGCTTGACGACCATCCCCTCGCCGCCGCGCTCCGTCAGCGACTCCCACCACGCGACGCCGTCGGCCTCGCTCTCGGGCTCGGTGACGCTCACCACCCGGAAGGGGGTCGCGAGCAGGAACTCCGGGTCCTGGGCGGCCAGCTCCGCGAGGGTCTCCATGTGCCAGACGTGGTCCCGATCCGAGTGGACGTGGCCTTCCGTGGCCAGGAGGTGGAACGGCGCGAGCTTGAAGTCCGTGATCGTCTCCACCGGCCAGCAGTAGCGCCGGTAGGCGTCGACGTACCGGTCGACCCTCGCGCGGCGCGCCAGAAACCGCTCGCGGAGCGCCTCGCTGCCGTCTCCCCGGGCGGCGGACTTCGAGAGGAGATCGACGGCCGCGCCCAGGGAGGCACGGGCGGAGGCTCCGACGGCGGCGTACTGGCTCCGCAGGAGCTCTTGGGCCTTCGCGGACCAGGGCATCAGCTCCGTGTCGAGACACACCCAGCTCGTGTCGAAGCGCTCCCACAGACCCGAGTCGTTCATCGCGCTCCGAATGCGATCGAGGACCTCCCCCTCGAGCTGCGGATCGGAGAAGAAGGGCCGCCCGGTGCGGGTGGTGACGATGCCCGAGCGGCCGTCTCGCGCTCCGAACCGCTCGGAGGCGACCCCCTCGTCCCGGCAGAGGACCACGACGGCACGCGATCCCATGTGCTTCTCCTCGCACACCACCCGCGGTACGCCTTCCCGCCGGTAGTACGCGAAGGTCTCCCGGGGGTGCTCGAGGTAGGGCCCCTCCTTGCAGGTCTCCGACGGAGACATGGTGGGGGGGAGGTACAGGAGCCAGTGCGGATCGGCGGCAAAGCGGCTCATGACCTCGAGGGCCGCGATGGAGTGCTCCTCCCGGATCGTGACGCTCGAGCGGATGCGCGTCGTGATGATCGTCTTTCCGAGCACGTCTTCCACGTCCAGGAGGTCCTGGTGGGGGCGCTCGGCGGCTGCCGGCTTCTCGCCCTCGGAAACCAGCGGCTTCACGGGTTCGTACCAGGTCTTCCTGGCCGGTACGTCCACGAGCTCCTGCTCGGGATAGCGCAGGGCCGTGAGGCGACCGCCGAAGACGCAGCCGGTATCGATGCAGAGGGTCCGGTTGACCCACTTCGCCTCGGGTACGGGCGTGTGGCCGTACACCACCGAGGCGCGGCCGCGATACTCTGAAGCCCAGTCGTAGCGCACGGGAAGCCCGAACTCGTCCGTCTCGCCGGTGGTCTCGCCGTAGAGGGCAAACTCGCGGACACGGGCGGACGCGCGGCCCTGGTACGCCTCCTTCAGGCCGGCGTGCGCCACGACCAGCTTCCCGCCGTCGAGCACGTAGTGGCTGACCAGGCCGTCGAGGAAGTCCGTGATCCGCTTCTTGAACTCCTCGGGCTCGGGCTCGAGCTGCTGGACGGTCTCGGCCAGGCCGTGGGTGAGCCGGACGTCGCGACCCTTCAGCTTCCGCATGAGCTTGACGTCGTGGTTCCCCGGAATGCAGAGCGCCACGCCCGACTCGACCATGCCCATCGCGAGGCGCAGCACCGCGGGGGAGTCCGGACCGCGGTCCACGAGGTCGCCCAGGAAGATCGCCTTCCTGCCCTCCGGATGGCTCGCCGTCGGAGCCTCCGGGGGGCCCTCCACGACCCAACCGAGCCTCTCGAGAAGCTCGGTGAGCTCCTCGTAGCAGCCGTGGACGTCCCCGATGACGTCGAAGGGACCGTGTTCCTCGCGCTTGTCGGTCCAGAGCTTCACGCGCTCGATCGACACGGCCTCGACCTGCTCCGGATCGCGGAGCACCGTGATGTGCCGAAACCCCTCGCGCTTCAGGCCGCGGAGGGAGCGGCGGAGCTGACTCGCCTGCTGGCGCACCACGTGGGCTCCGAAGCCGCGATCGGATCGGTTCCGATTGCGTTCGTGGCAGAGCCTCGGAGGCAGGTCGAGCACGATGGCGACGGGCAGGCAGTTGGCCTCCCGGGCCAGCGCGACCAGCGGCTTGCGGGCCTCGCGCTGGACGTTCGTCGCGTCTACGACCGCCAGGCGTCCCGCCTCGAGGCGCTTGCGCGCGATGAAATGGAGGACCTCGAAGGCCTCCTGGGTGACGGACTGCTCGTTCTCGTCGTCCGAGACGAGGGCTCGGCACCCGTCCGAGGAGAGCACCTCGGTCGGCAGGAAGTGCTTGCGCGCGAAGGTCGTCTTGCCGCTTCCACTCGGTCCGATGAGGACCACGAGGCAAAGCTCGGGAATGGAGAGGGTCATCGCGAGAACACCCCCATCTGCGTCGGCGCGCCGAGCTTCTCGTGCACCGGACCCACGGGGAGGAAGCGCACCCGGTAGCCGTTCCGCTCGGCGACCCCCTCGGCCCACGTCTGGAACTCCGACCGGGTCCACTCGAACCGATGGTCGCCGTGGCGGAAACGGCCCGCCGGCAGGTTCTCGAAGAGCGCGTTGTACTCCACGTTCGGTGTCGTCACGATCGCGTGAGCCGGCCTCGCGAACTCGAAGACGACGCGCTCGAGAGCGACGAGCCGCGACGGATCCAGGTGCTCGATCACTTCGATCAAGCAGGCGGCGTCGTAGCCGGAGAACCGCTTGTCGCGGTACGTGAGGGAGCCCTGGAAGAGCTCGATCCGCTGCCGCTTCAGCGGCGGCAGGGTTTCCATGCGCAGCCGTCGACTGGCGAACTCGAGCGTCCGAGGCGAGACGTCGACCCCCGCCAAGCGCTCGAACTGCGGGTCGGCGAGCAGGAGCCGGAGGAGCTTCCCCTCCCCGCAGCCCAGGTCGATGACGGATCGCGCGCCGGCCTCGCGGAGGGCGGAGAGCACGGATCCCTGGCGCTGGTCGGCCAGGCTGATGCGCTCCTCGAGTGCTTCCTCGTTCCGTGCGGCCTTCTCGCCCGCCCGGTCGGGGTCCACGCCGTCCTCGTCGATCAGCCGGGCGATCGCTTCTCGGGCCAGCCGCGGCTGCCGGTAGAGGTAGCGCTGGGCGATGAGATCCCGCTCGGGGTGGGTCGCCAACCACCCCTCGCCCCGGGCGAGGAGCTTCTCCAACTCGTCGCGCGAAACCCAGTAGTGCTTCTCGTGATCGAGGACGGGCATCAGGACGTAGAGGTGGGTGAGCAGATCCTGGAGCCTCGTCTCTCCGGCCAGGGTGACGGCGTAGTAGGCGCTCTCTCCCCAGTCGGGGAAGACCTCGTCCAGCTCGAGACGCGTGGCCGTGACCTCGTAGCCCAGGGGCTCGAAGAGCCGCCGCAGGAAGGGCTCTCCGCCACGGGCGGGCATGACCGGAATCCGTGCTTCCAGCGGAATGGCCGTCTCGGCCAGCTCCGGGCGCTCCTTGGATCGCCCGTGGAGCCCGGACCCGTAGACCTGGGCGATCGCGACGCTGAAGAACGACGACGCCACGTAGGGGCGGTCGTTCACGTACTGGGCCAGCGTGGCACTTCCCGGCAGCGACTGCCGTCGACCGCGCACGAGTCCGACCGGGTCGATGTCGAGGAGGAGCGCGGCCGTGCAGCGGTCCTCGGACGCCTCCGGATAGAAGACGTGTGCCTGGCCCCAGGCCAGCTCGAAGGTCTGGCATCGGCTCGGGTTCTTGGCGAGCAGGTACCCGAGGTCGGTGGCCGGCTCGTGCGTGGTGGTGATGGTGAGCAGCATGGCTCGGGAGACTGTAGCCCACGGCCTCCGCGGGCGGGCCGCGATGCGCAGATCCTCACCGGAGGAGGTCGCCGCTTCGATCCGCGCCCGCGTAGAGATCGCCGAGCGCCGCCGCCATGCGGTCGGCGGAGAATCGCCGCTCGAAGGTGCGGCGTGCTTCCGCGCCGATCCGCCGGCCGAGATCCGGATCCTCGAGCAGACGCTCGAGGGCGGCGGCCAGGGCCTCGACGGAACCGGGCGACACGAGCAGTCCGTCGACGCCGTCCACCAGATCTTCCGGTACGCCGTCGCAGGCGGAGGCCACGATGGGCAGGCCGGCCTGCATCGCCTCGAGCACCGCCAGCGACCCGCTCTGCTCGTGGAGGGACGGGAGCGCGAAGATCCCCGCCGCGCGCAGGTAGGGCGTGACCTCGGGGACGGCGCCGGGAAGGGTGACTCTCTCCGCCAGGCGCAACCGCCGCACGAGGGCGCGGTGTTTCGAGAGGACGGGCCCCCCTCCGAGGAGGCACGCGCGGAATCCGTGACCGTCGTCGCGCAGCCTCGCCAGCGCCCGGATCAGGACGTCCACGCCCTTGCGTGGATCGTGGCGTGAGATGGCCAGCACCAGGGGCGCGTCGCCCGGCGGAACGAGGACCTCCTCGTCGTCTTCGCCTGCGGACGCTCGGAAGGCCGTGGGCGACGTGCAGGGGACCTTCGCGACCCGGCCGTCGAGCGCGTACCGTCGCTCCAGCAGGGTGCGCACCGAGTCGTACTGGTAGAGGACTGTGTCCGCGCCCTCGTAGGCGAGCCGCTCGTAGCGGTTCACGGACGCGCGGATCCAGGCGACCTCGGCCGCGCAGCGGAGGCGCGTCCACGTGCCGTGATCGCGCGTCACGCCCGAGAGCTTCGAGCGGTTCTCCTCCTCGTAGGTCGTGTAGCTGCTCACGAGCGTGCGGCCGTCGAGGCCCAGGGCCGCAAGCCGTCGCGCCGCGGTGACGGCTGCGGCACCCCACACGCCGAAGCCGTGGATCACGAACGGCATCGGGCACGCGCGGGCTTCCCGGACCACGGCGGCGGCGATGCGGGGCCCGTGGCGAGCAACGAACATCTGCCGCGCGGGAAGCCAGCGTGCGTCGAGGCAGTGCGCCGTGCCGTAGGCGCGCGCGAACCTCCCCCGCCTGCTCGCCACGCAGAAGAGGTGGGGGGCGAATCCCGCCCGCTGGGCCGCGTAGGCGTGCGCCAGGACGTACTTCGCGTGCCCCCCGCTCACCTCCTCCTCGGGATCGCGTCCGGCTACGAAGAGAATCGGCTGCCGCATCCACCCTGCCCCCGACCGAGGTGCGCGTGCCCCATCGTAGCCGCGAGTCGCCGCGAGTCGGGCCCGACCCACTGTACAATCCCACGCCGCGCGGGGGAGCGGGGGGAGGAGGCCCGGTGGACGTCGGATCGACCGCACGAACGGCAGGCCGGATCCGCGTGGCGGAACCCGTGCTGGACGCCGAGGACCGGCGGGCGGTCATCGAGACCCTGGCATCGGGATGGGTTTCGGGCTACGGCCCGGAGGTCGAAGGCTTCGAGCGCGACTTCGCGGCCTGGTGCGGCGCGACTCACGGTGTGGCGACCACCAGCGGCACGACCGCGCTGCACCTCGCGCTGGCCGCCCTCGACCTCGGCCCCGGCGACGAGGTGATCCTCCCGACCCTCACGATCGTGTCGGTGTGGAACGCCGTGCGCCTGGTGGGCGCCACGCCCGTTCTCTGCGACGTCGATCCGGGAACGTGGAACCTCGATCCGGATGCCGTCGAGGCGGCCGTCACGGCGAGGACGCGCGCCGTCGTCGCCGTGCATCTCTACGGTCTCCCCTGCGACGTCGAGGCGCTGCGCGCCGTCACGGACACCAGAGGCATCACGCTCGTCAAGGACGCCGCCGAGGCGCACGGAGCGACGTACCGCGGAGCACGCGCCGGTTCGCTCGGCGGCCTCGCGTGCTTCAGCTTCTTCGCCAACAAGCTCATCACGTGCGGAGAGGGGGGGATGGTCGTCACCTCCGACGACGGCGTCGCAGAGAGGCTTCGCGATCTGGCGGACCTCGATCGGCGACGCGGGGCCCGCGCGTACGAGCACCGGGGCCTCGGCTTCAACTACCGCATGCCGGCTCTCGCCGCCGCGCTGGGCCGGAGCCAGCTGCGACGAATCGACTCGTTCCTGGCTCGCCGACGGCGCACGGCCGCGCAGTACGCCCACGGACTGGGGTCCGTCCCGGGCCTCACGTTCCAGGCGCTTCCCCACGGCGTCACCTCGTCCCACTGGATGTGCGGCGTGCGGGTGGACGAGGCGTTCGGTGAGACGGCGGAGCGGCTTGCGCGTCGCATCGGGGAGGAAGGGATCGACACGCGGCCGTTCTTCCTTCCCATGCATCGGCAGCCGTTCTTCGGATCCGGGAAGGATTCCTTCCCCGTGGCCGAGGATCTCGGCGATCGGGGGCTCTTGCTGCCGTCGGGGAACCAGCTGACGGACGACGACGTGGCGCGGGTGATCGCGGCCGTGATCGGGGAGGGGTGAGGATGGGTTCGAACGGGAGTGAGCGGATCCTGGTCGCGGGTGGCGCGGGGTTCGTCGGGAGCGCGCTCGTGCGCCTGCTGGCCGACCAGGGCCACCGCGTCGTCGTCCTCGACAACTTCTTCAGCGGCGTGCGCGAAAACGTCGCCGATCTCGCCGGCGACGTCCGGGTGGTGGACCGCGACGTGCTGGACGACGAGGCCTTGGACGAGCTTTTCCGGGAGGAGGAGCCGGAGCGCGTCTACAACCTGATCGGCGACACCTTCGTGCCTTCGGCGTATCTCCACCCACGTCGCTTCTTCCGGATCAACACCGAGGGTTGCCTCAATCTGCTGCTCGCGGCGGCGCGCCACGGCATCCGGCGGATGGTCTACGTCTCGTCCACGGAGGTGTACGGGCGGGCCCGGGAGCTGCCCATCCGGGAAGACGCGGCCCTGCTGCCGGTGAACACCTACGCCGTGAGCAAGCTGGCGGCCGACCGTCTGTGCGCCACCTTCTTCCACGAGCACGACGTGCCGGTCGTCATCGCGCGCATCTTCAACGCGTACGGACCGCGCGAGACGCAGCCCTACGTCGTCCCGGAGATCATCCGCCAGCTCGCGAGGGGGCCCGTGGTGCGACTCGGCGACGCGAGCGCACGACGGGATCTGACCTTCGTCGAGGACACGGCCCGCGGGCTCGACGCGCTGATGGGATCGGACCTGCCCGACGGGGAGGCGTTCCACGTGGGAAGTGGCGTGGCCTACGAGATCGCCGAGGTCGCGAGGGTGTGCGGCCGTCTCATGGCGCACGACGACGTACGAATCGAGCTGGACGAGCGTCGCCTCCGCCGCTACGAGATCGACGAGTTCCGCTGCGACGCGAGCAAGCTCGGGAGCGCGACCGGATGGCGGCCCGCGGTCCCGCTCGAGGAGGGACTCCGGCGCACCATCGACTGGTACGAGGCCAACGGACGCACGTGGTCCTGGGAGTCGTGGTGCCCCGACGGCGTGACGATCAACGCGCTCCAGGCGCGGGCGGCAACGGATGCTCCCGCGGGAGCAACGCTCGGCTGAGGGTCTCCGTCCGTTCGAGCCCGGCCGCGTACGACGATCGCTCCTCCTCCGGGAAGCTGTCCGCGAAGATCGTCCCCACGCGCTCCCGGAGCAGGGGGTCGACGAAGCGGAGCCACTCGCGCCGGTACCCGGGAGCGAGGCCGACGTCGACGCCCAGGTGGCGGCGGCGCAGCGCCCGGTAGCCCCATCTCGCCCGCCAGCGGGCGAGATGCGAGACGGATCGGGGGAGCCGGGCCCGCACCACGGCCGGGTCGAGGTCCTGGAGGTGGCGCACGACCTGCGCGTGGAGCCGCCGGCGCACCCTGTCGTTCGGCAAGGCGTCCGGGGCGAGAGGCGCGTCCGCGGCCGTGGCCCGCCACGCAGCCTGTCGGCGGAGTACGCGCGCGAGGTCCACCCCCATCTCCGCCGGATCGCCTCCCGCGGCGAGGGCGCCCAGGGCGATCCTCAGGCACTGTGCGCAGGAGCTGCAGGCTGCGTCCGCGCCCCGTGTTCGCCAGCAGGAGTACTGGAGATCGCGGAGATCGGGGTAGCGCGTCCAGAGCAGGTGCTGGACCTGGGCACTGTGGAGCGGCGGCGTGAGCGATCCGTACCGGAGTCCGATGCCCCTCGCCAGCGCGTCCAACGCGACGAGCGTGGGCACGGCGTACATGAAGTGCGGAAGCTGGACCACGATGCCGTCTCGCGTCGCGGTTTCGGAAACCTCGTTCTCCGAGGCGAGGAACGTGTGGCCGCAATCGAGGGCCGCCGCTGCCGTCCAGAGCGCCGCCGTGTAGAGCAGGGTGTCGGTGACCTCGCTCACCGAGACGCCGTAGCTGTGGCTGAATGCGTTGTTCCACAAGGTGCGCACGTCGGACTTCACCTCGATCAGGGTGATCGGACGCCGCTTGGCGACGTCCTCCAGGACGCGGCGCCTCCTGGCGGTGACGTGGTCTTCGAGCGGAGGCATCGGCGACGTGACAGCCACGAGGACGACGTCGTCGGTGAGCTCCGTGAGCAGGCCCACGTGGAGCAGGCTGTCCTTCCCTCCGCTGAAGGCGACGGCGCAGCGATCGGAGCGGATTGCCACGTCCGTCGGTTGCTCGGCGCACGGCTCGGCCACGATCCGCACCGCTGAGGACGGAGGGGCCACCCCGCGCGTAGCCGCCAGGGTCTCGGCACCCTGTTGGGCGAGGCGTTCGAAGAGCCGGCACGTGTCCTCGTCGAGCGGGTAGCGAAGTCGTACGCGGCAGGGCGCGAGAAGCGCCCAGTGGAGATGAAGCACGACCAGGGGCAGCCAGCCGGGCAACCTCGAGGGGAGTCGCGTCAGGTCGATCGAAGGCGGAAAGTCGAGCGTGAAGGTCGTCCGGCGGTAGAGATCGCTCGGCGGCGTCACGTCGAAGCGGAACGTGATCCGGGAGCCGTCGATCTCGGGTGCGTGGACGTCGATCTCGTGCATGAGCGGACGATGGTACCTCGTGCGTCACGGAGCGAGGCCGAGCTCGGTGTAGGCGTCACCGAGCGCGGAGACGAAGCGTGCCGGGGCAAAGCGTGCTTCGAACAGGGCGCGAGCACCCAGGGTCAGGCGCCGTCGCAAGCGGTGGCTCTCGAGGACACGGCGGAGCGCCCCTGCCAGGGCCACGGGGTCACCGGGCGGAACCAGGAGGCCGCTCTGCTCGTGCGTGACGTCCTCCACGATGCCGTCGACGGCGGAGGCGACGACCGGGAGGCTCGCCTCCAGGGCCTCGAGCATCGAGACGGACCCGCTCCCTTCCTGGAGCGAGGGCAGGACGAAGAGATCGGCGCTCGTCAGGTGCGGCTCCACGTCGTCGACCTCGCCCGTGAGCTCTACGGCGTCTGCGAGACCGAGCTGCGCGGCGAGCCGGCTGTGGGCGGGGAGCAACGGTCCGCCGCCCACGAGGCGGGCCTTGAACGTCACGCCCTGCGCCCGCAGTCCGGCGAGTGCCCGGATCAGCACGTCGAGCCCCTTGTTCCCGGCGTGGCGCGAGACGGCGAGCACGAGCGGCGCCACGTCGCGAGCCGAGCTCCGAGCGCGCGATCCTCCTCTGCCGGCCACGAGCTGGCGACCCTCGAAGGCGCGCTCCGAGGCGTAGGGGAGCCGCTCCACGCGGATGCGGCGACCGCAGCGGCGAGCGAGCGCGCGCGCCACGGAGCGGTAGTTCACGTAGATGCGGGTCGCGCGAGTGCAGGCCCGGCGCTCACACGGGTTCACGACGCATTGCGTCCAGGAGTGCTCGTAGAGCGCACGACCCCATCCGACCGGATCGGTGCGCTCGAAGGCAGCGTGGAGCTTCGCGGTGACTTCGTGCTCGTGGGCCGTGTACATGCTCCCGACCGCGTACGCCTCGAGCCCGCGACGCCGGAAGGCGTCGGCTGCTTCGGTGGCCGTCCACGTCCAGAGACCGAACCCGTGAAACAGCACGGGGCCGTCCCCGCGCCTGAGCGTTCGCGTGCGAAGGAGCGCGCGGACGAGAGGGGCCGTGTGGGCCGGCGCGTGGAGGTTCCGGTGATCCAGGGGACCGGAGGCGACCCGGAGCATCGATCCGGACTCGGACGTCTCCCATCCGTCGCTCACCCCGGCACAGACCCGCAGGGGCTCGAACCCCGCTTCCCGGGCGGCTCGAACGTGCGCCCGGACGTAGTTGTCGTGTCCGCTCTGGGCGCGGTAG
>JAUXCH010000655.1 GCA_030618975.1 Planctomycetia bacterium | reverse complement strand
GGGCGAAAACGGCCCGAGGGTTGGTTAGAAACTGCCGTCGGGATTCCCCTTGGAGATCCTCCACCGTGACGGCGTAGTGGTGGGCGACCCGTACCAGGATCTCGATGGGTTGTTCGTTGGGTTCGCCGTCCAGCATTCGTAGCCTCCGGGGGAGAGACGGGCCCGCAGGCGGCCCGCCTCCGGGGTGGTGGTCAGAAGGGGATGTCATCCGACGGGGGCACGTCGCCGCCCTGGGTGTTCACGTCCGGCCCGCCTTCCTTGAACCCGTTGTGGGGTTGGGGATCGGATGCACCAGGCGGGATGTCGTCGGCACCCCGCGTCGGGGCAGCGAAGGAGGCAGCCTCCTCGGCTTGGCGCTTCGCCTCGGCCTCGTCGGCGTACAACTGCCGCAGGCGTACCGCCTCAGCGTCGGTAACCGACTTGCCGAGCAGGTAACTCGCCAAGCCCCACGGTTCGGAATGGTTCCCGGTGATCGCCGGGGTGGCCGTGCCCTTCATCAGCGCGGACACGGTGCGGATGCGGGCCTTGCCGTTGGAGTGCTTCACGCCGACCTGGACGCCCATCCCGATCATGGTCTCGAAGTCCTCGAGGCTGTCGGCTACGCTGCTGCCCATCGCGGCGGAGGCGTAACTGTAGAGGTTGGAGTTGCGCTTGCCGGGCCAGAACATCGGCATGGCGACCTCATCGAAGAGGACGTGCTGGCGGTTGTTGGCCTCTCCAATCCAGCCCGCCATCTCTCCGTCCAGCTCGATTGCGATGCACAGGCACGCCTTGACGGACTTGACGTTTTCGTATTCCTTGAGTTGGTTGCCTACGGGCCAGATGCCGGCGATGACGGCAGCGTATGCCCCTTCGTCGGCGTTGTTGCCTCTCGGCACGGGAATGGTCATGTGGTGTGTTCCTTGTTGTATTGGGGGCAGATTCCTGCCACGTCGCAGTAGTGCTTGCACCTGTTCCCGTTCCACCGCTCATCGGGCGAGCAGGGGAGGGGCTCGGGTGCAAGGTGGAGACGCAGGCGCTCCAACATGAACGCCTCCGTCTTGTCCTTGGGCCAGAGCGGGACGTCGGCCACGAACTCCTGGCTCTCCGGGTAGTTGGGTTCGCGGGTTTCGATGAACAGGAGGTGCTTGTCGTTCTGCGCCTCGATCCATGAGCCCGCCTCGTCGGCGGAGTCGAACAGCTTGATGGCTCGTTTGCCGTTCCTCTTCATAGCGGCCCATCGCTTGTTCGTCTTGGTCTTGGTGAAGTCGGAAAGGAACCCGACGATCTGGAGGCCGACCGTCTCCGTGCCGTACATCTCGTCGTAGACGTGGGCGTAGAGGTTGAGCTGCCCCTCGTTCTCGGGCGTGATGCCCTTTATGGCTCCGTAGACCTTCATCTTCTTCCGGTCGCGGATGACGACCTTACCGGGCTCGACCTCCTCCACCTCGTCCAACCGGCCCGAGATCCAGGCGGGCTTCTCGTCGATGACGCGCTCGATCTTGAGCGCCACCTCGGTCTTGACGTGCGGGCGTACGAGGGGCTCGAACAGGGCGTGGTGTGAGATCCCGTCGAGGCGGAACAGCAGGTTGGATGCGTTGACCGCCACGTCCTGCCATCGGGTCCGCTTGAGGTGGACGGGTTGAGTGGGGGCGATCAGCGTCGTGACGCTGTATTGCCGTGGCTTGGCCTGGTAGGGCCGCATGGACGCGAGGACGGCGAGCCAATGGCCTTCGTCCTCCAAGTCGTTGATGATGGTCCCGAATCCTTCGACAGTCTTCTCACTCATCGGGATTCTCCTGGTACGACCCCGCGGCCCGGTCGGCGCACTCGTGGCACGCGCCGCAGTCGCACTCCTGGTCCTCGTCGTCGTCCACGCCCGCCATCGCGTTGAGGTGGGTGATCAGGCGCCCATGGAACGAGTGGATGCAGAGCGCGTTGTGGAGCCCCTCCGGGCACCCGCAGTATTCACATGTCGGCATGGCGGTCCTCCAGCTGCGCGACCTTGGCGCGGAGGCGGGCGATCTCGAGCCCCGCGGCGGCGCGGAACCATCCGAACGCGCTGGGGTAGTCGATGCGTCCCTGGTTGTCGCCCTCTTCACGCGAGAACGCACGCGCCTCGTCCGCGAGGCGGTCCATCATCTTCTGCGTGCCCTCGTCAATGAGTCCGTGCGTCACGGCGTCACCTCCTCGTAGCCCTCGCACTCGCCGGTCTTGTTGATGTAGAAGCAGAACGGCAGGAAATCGTGCCCGTCGAGGTTCACGACCCTCTCTTCGCCGCGCACAAAGTCCTCCTTCATGGTGTGGAACTTGGGCGACAGGCAGCGGTCGTACTTGACGCCTTCCACGTTGTCATCCCGTCGGTGGTGCTTGCAGTCCTTGCAGTAAACGCTCACCTCTCCTCCTTCCGTTCCTTGCGTGCCTCGTCCGCCCGGTCGATCAGCGCCTCGGTGGCCAGGTCGTCCGGCTCGGGGTAGTCGTCCTCGCGCTGGCGCTGGTACTCGTTCCAGATCGCCTCGCGCTGCTCCTCCGCCTCCTCGCGGCATACGTCGCAAAGCCCGTCCTCGTCGTCGGTGCTGGGCCGGTCCTCGCACGAGTGGCACGAGGGGCGGTCGTCGGCGGGGATGTTCCACGGCGCGGCGGGATCGTTCTCGGCCCCGGCGGGGTAGTTCCAGCCGAGTCCGTGCGCGCGGCGGCTCACGACTCGCCTCCGTCCTTCACGTCACCGATCTCCCACAGCAGCACTTCCTCGACGTGGTACTCCGTGCCCGTGTAGTCCGTACGGAAGTAGTCATCGTGCGGGTTCTTGAAGTTGTCCCGATCCGTGCGGCTCTCTACGCTATTCCCGGCCGCTTGCGCCGCCAATGCGTGCGCCTCCGCTCCCTCGCGCGATTCGTAGGCGCAGACGGTCCACTCGGAGCGGTCGCTGTACTCGCCGCAGAACCCACGGACGATGTAGATGTTCTTCATCGCGTCCACCCGCCGATCCCGTGGAAGGCGTCCGCGCAGCGACGGAGCCCGCCGAACTGCGCCGAGGCGTAGCCAACGCCCAGCCGTACGTACCACCGGCAGTCCGGCGACCGCGCGCCGCACCGGGGGCAGCGCCTCTTGCGCTTGCGGGGCTTCACGGCGTCACCTTCACGGCGTCGAGGGCGGCGCGGGCCTGCTCGCGCAAGTCGCGCAACTCGGCGCCGGACGGCGTGATCCGCCGCGTGGCCCGGTGCTTCTGCGATGGGTGCGACAGGTCGGCGGTCGAACACCACCCGCACCCGTCAGGAGGATCGTCCTCTGTCTCTCGCCTGTGCTTCTCGCACGAGTAGGCGTACTCATCCATGCAATGCGAGATATTGTCCTTCCCGAATCCGCTGGATGCGGGGTTGCGACGTGCGTTCTCGTACAGGAACGTGATGTAGCGGGTGGCGGTCTCGGCGCAGACGTCGCAGGTGTGGGGCTCCTCGCGGTAGGCCCCGCTGAATGCCTCCAGCGCCGCCACGAGCGCGGCGTGGGCGTTCACGGCGCGGACGATCAGGGCGGCGTTGGAGTCGGCGGGCAT
>JAUXCH010000723.1 GCA_030618975.1 Planctomycetia bacterium | reverse complement strand
GTTCACGGGGACCTGCGACACCACGAACGGCTCGGGCCCGCGCGGCGAGCGGCCGAAGAGCAGGGCGGTCGCCAGGCCGAGCACGAGAATCGCGGCCGCGGCCAGCCCGATCCGCCACGGGCGCGCCGGAGGCGCGCCCACCGGCAGGTCCTCGAAGGTGAGGGTCGACACGGCATCCGGGTCGTCGAGAGGTCGCGTGGCGTCGTAGACCCGCTCGTAGCGCGCTGCCTCCTCGGCACGCACCGGGTCCTCTGCGAGCTCGCGACGAAGCAGAGCCTCCTCCTCGGCGGACAGACGCCCCTCCAGGAGGTCGCGCAATCGGTCGTAGTTCGTGTCTTGGGGCATGGTCAGCGCGTCGGTAGGTCTCGAACGTGGGAGCGGAGGCGGTCGGCGATCGCACGGGTGGCGCGGCGGACGCGGCTTTCGGTCGTCTTGAGCGGCATGTCCATCAGGTCCGCGATCTCACGGCACGTGAGACCCTCGAAGCGATGCAGCACGAAGACCTCGCGCTGTCCCTCGGGCAGGTCGTCCAGGGCCCCTCGAACGCGCTCGAGGAGGAAGGCCTCCTCGTCGCGCGTCGTGACGGCGTCCGCGGCATCGTCACGTTGCCGCGGACCGTCGAACCCGCGCGCGAGAGCGGCTCGACGCGTCGACTTCGTACGCTGGTTGAGGTAGAGCCGGAACGCGATCCGGCGCAGCCAGGCGAGGAGGTGACCGTCGTCGGGACAACGATCGCGCTTCCGCCAGCAGGCGACGAAGGTGTCCTGGAGGAGGTCCTCGGCCTCGGTCGGGGCACGGCACAGCCGTAGCAGGAACCGGTAGACCGGATCCCGATAGGTCTCGAACGCGCGTTGGAAGGCACGGGGGCCCAAGTCTGGCGAGGGTCGGAGCGGTCGTGACCGCTCCGACGAACCCCGACCTCAGATGCGCGCCAGGTTGGCGATGACCTTCTTGGCCAACTCTTCGCGGAGGAGCACCGACACCCCGTCGGACTCGGTACCGAGCGAACGGTGGGTATTGGCTTCCTTCGCCAACGGGCACATGTTGTCGCAGTCGAAGCCGTCGAGGTCGGCTGAGGGGCACTCCCCGGCGAAGGCCGGCAGGGCCACGAGCAGGGCGACGGTCAGGACGAGCAGGCTCTTCATCGAGCGAATCTCCGGTGGGTCTGTTCACCTATCCAGACAGCGTCTGTCGCGCGCACCCTCCCATCAATCTGCAAGACCCGGGCCTATGGTCCCGGAACAGGTGAGCGCCCCGGGCCCTCCAGGCGGCCTCCCCGGCGCGACGGCCCTGACGCCCGGCCCCTATCGTGTGCCGTACCCATGCACGAAAGAAGCACGCGAGGTGCCCCATGAGGTTCGTCTCGGTCCGAGAGTTGCGCGGCAACCTCGCCGATCTGCGCAGGAGCCTGGAAGAGTGTGGCGAGATCGTGCTGACGTCGAACGGGCGACCCTTCGCGGTGCTGACCGGCGTGGAGCCGGACCGGGTCGAGGAGGAGGTCATGGTCATCCGCCGCGCCCGGGCCCGGGCGGCCGTGAGCCGGATCCGAACGAAGGCGCGAACAGACGGCACGGACCGGCTGACCCCGAGCACGATCGACGGGATCGTCTCCGACACCCGCCGCACCCGCCGCACCCGTCGGTAGAGACGTGCCCCCTGAAGTGAAGGGGGCCCGCGACACGAACGTGATCGTCCTGGGCTCCCGGGCCTCTGGCGCTCAGCCCCGGACGGCGTCGAGGAGGGCCCCCACGATCGCGACCTTGCCGAAGGGCACGCTCACCTGGATGCCTTCGACGCGGTCGTTCACCGCGTGGATCATCTCGACCGCGATCTCGAGCCCCGTCCTGCGTTGGGCCTCGGCGTCGCCCGCGGCGGCCATGCGCTCGAGCACCTCCTCCGCGACCACGCAGCCCGGCACCTCGGTGTTCAGGAACTCGGCGTTGCGGAGGCTCACGAGCGGCCAGATGCCCGCGAGGATCGGCACGCGGTCCTCGCCGAGCTGGTCCAGGAAGCGGTCGAGCGCCGCGATGTCGAAGACCGGTTGGGTCACCGCGTACTCCGCGCCCGCGTCGACCTTCCAGCGGTAGCGGGAAATCTCACGCTCGAGGTCCGTCGCCGTCGGGTTCAGGCCGACGCCGATCACGAAGTTCGTCGAGCCGCCCGTCGGGTTGCCGCCGATGTCCAGCCCGTGGTTGAGGCGCGCCGCGATGTTGGTGAGGCCGACCGAGTCGATGTCGAAGACGGCCGTCGAGTCGGGGTAGTCGCCGACGATGGGCGGATCGCCGGTGATGAGGATGAGGTCCCGGATGCCGAGCGCCGCCGCGCCGAGCAGGTCCGCCTGCATCCCCATGATGTTCCGGTCCCGGCAGCAGTAGTGCAGGACCGGCGGCACGTCCACGCGGGCCTTGAGCAGCGCGCCGAGCGCCAGGTGCCCCATCCGCGCGGAGGCTCGCGCCCCGTCGGGCACGTTGATCCCGGTCACGCCGAGCTCCTTGAGCAGGGCGGCCTTCTCGAGGACCTTCGTCGGCTCGCTCCCGCGCGGTGGCTGCAGCTCGACGAGCAGCGGGCGGGTCTTCTCGGCGAGCGCCTTGCCGAGCGGAGACCGCTCCGCCAACGGGAGCGGCTCGACGCCGTGCGCTTCCTTCAGTGCCGCGGGGTTCAGCGTGGGGTGCACGGCGACGCCGTGCGTCGCGCGGCCGCGCTTCACGGAGCGCGCCAGGGCCTTCATGTGCTCCGGCGTCGTCCCGCAGCACCCCCCAGCAGGCGCGCGCCCGCGTCGAGGAAGCGGCGCGCGAACTTCGCGAGGTAGTCGGGCGAGCAGAGGAACATCGTCCGTCCCTCCACGTCGCGGGGCGGCCCGGCGTTCGGTTGCACGGAAAGCGGGCGGTCCGTCACCGTTCTCAGCTTCTCGAGGACGTCCAGCGCCGCGCTGGGTCCCACGCCGCAGTTCAGCCCGATGACGTCCGCGCCCCACTCGTGGAGCTTGGCGCCGAAGTGCTCGGGGG
>JAUXCH010000147.1 GCA_030618975.1 Planctomycetia bacterium | reverse complement strand
GTGATCCTCCGACGCGAGCCAGAACACGGGCACGACGCGGGCAGCGCCGCGACCGTCGAGTCGGCGCGCGAGGTTCACGGCGCCGGCGGCCTTGTGGAAGGCGAGCAGGAGACCGCCGAGCAAGCCCGGTTGCTGTCCCGCCACGACGGCGACCGTGCCCGTCCGGCCCAGGTCGCGCGCGGCGGCCTCCGCCTTCGGACCGGCGCCGAGCGCCCGCTGCCGCCCGGCGAGCGTCTCGGCGAGAGGGACGGGGAGCGGCGTCGCGGCCTCCACGGCGGCGGCCAGCGCCTCCCGCCAGGCGGCGTCGGTGCGCGGGATCGCCGGCAGGAATCCGCAGGCCGCCCCGGTGCCCGACCGCAGCGCGGCGGGGAATGCACCGACGGGGGGCGCGCGGTCCGGCATCAGGCGTTCGAAACGGACGTGCGCCTCCGCCACGCTCACCGGGTCCGCTGGTAGACGCGCACGAACCGCGGCGTGTCCGGGCCGAAGGCCGTACCGCCGAAGTCGCCGAGGCGCTCCCCCGCCGGCGCGAATCCGGCTTCCTCCAGCAGCGCGTCGATCTCCTCCGCCGTGTACAGGCGCACGCGCTCCTCGTAGTCGGCCTCGACGACGTCCGTCGCGCGGTGCGTGGCCTGCACGCGCTTCAGCACGACGGGGCCGTCCGGCCCGTTCTCTTCGATCCGGCGCTCCATGCGGACGTCCAAGCCGCCGATCGCCACCTCGGTGACGGGCTCGAGGTTCCCCCGAACCGCCGACTCGTTGAGATAGTCCACCACGAAACGCCCGCCGGGCACGAGGGCCCGCGCGACGCCCTGCACGAGACGGAGGTCGTCCGCCCGGCCTTCGAAGTAGCCGAAGGACGTGAACATCGAGATGGCGCCTTCGAACTGCGAGCGAAACGGAAGGTCGCGCGCGTCCCACAGGATGTAGGTCGGAGCGCCGGGCACGCCGGGGCTGCGATCGCGAGCCTCCTCGAGCAGCACGGGAGACAGGTCGACGCCGGTCACCCGCAGGCCGCGGTGGGCCAGCGCGCGCGCGTGACGACCCGCGCCGCATCCGACGTCGAGCACGCGCTGCCCGGGCCGCACGTCGAGCAGCCTGCAGAGCAGGTCGGCGTGCTCCTCGGCCTCCGCGTCGTTCCGGTGGGGATAGACGTGGAGGTAGATCCGCTCGAAGGCCCGGACGAACCAGGGCGACTCACGCCGGGACGCTTGCATCGTAGAGCTCCGTCCGAGCGTGCTCGGCGGCCGCCGCGACGGCCGCTCGCCAGCCTCCGGGCCCGGCCTCGGGAAAGGTGATGCTACGGGAGGCGTTGACGACCGCCCCGCTGCCGTCGTCGCGGTGCGTGGCCGCCACGTCGCGGGCGGTGGCCCCCTGGGCGCCGTACCCCGGCACGAGGAAGGGCGTGGCCGGGAGGCGCCGCCTGAGCGCCGCCCCGGCTTCGGGAGCCGTGGCCCCCACGACCGCGCCCACGGCCGACAGGCCGGTGTCGGCGCTGATGCTGTCCGCCCCGAGGGAGGCCACCAGGTCCGCGGTCGCCTCGAAGAAGAGCCGGCCGTCCTCCCGGACGTGCAGCTCCTGGAGGTCCCGCGCGCCCGGATTGCTGGTCCTCACGAGCACGTAGATCCCCTTGCCGGCCTCCACGGCGGCGTCGACGAAGGGCTGCAGCGCGTCCGCCCCCAGGTACGGGTTGACCGTGATGGCGTCGGCCTCGAACTCGCCCCCCGGCCGGAGGTGGGCGGCGGCGTAGGCGGAGGCCGTGGAGCCGATGTCGCCGCGCTTCACGTCCCCGATCACGGGGAGGCCCCGGCGGCGCGCCTCGGCGAGGACCGCGGCGTAGGCCCGCAGCCCGGCCAGGCCGTGGGCCTCGAAGAAGGCGATCTGGGGCTTCACGCAGGCGGCGTGGGCGGCGACCAGGTCGAGGACCTCGTAGCCGAAGCGGGTGAGCAGGGTCTCGACGTCGTCCCCGGCCTCGCGACGGATCTCCTCGGGGAGGCGCTCGAGACGGGGATCGATGCCGACGCAGAGCGTCGTGTGGCGCTCGCGCCGGGCGGCTTCCAGGCGGTCGAAGAAGGGCGTCATGGCCCAGAATCTACCCTCCCGGCCCCGCCATCCGCCGCAGGAATGGAGACGCACGCGAGATGGATGTCCCCGCCCGACCTCCACACGGGTGGAAAGGCAGGGGAGAGAACGACGCAACCTGCTGGTAGCGCAGCCTCTTGCCCGCCTCGTGCGATCGTGGAGAACCCCGCCTCCCGCGCGCACGCCCCCTAGGATGGCGCCGTGGGCCACGACCGGATCTTCCTCGACCACGCAGCCTCGACACCCCTCGCAGGGTGTGCCCGCGACGCCGTGGTCGCCGCCCTCGAGACCCCCGGGAATCCCTCCAGCGCCCACGCCGAGGGCCGGCTCGCCAAGGGCCTCCTGGAAGACGCGAGAGGACGCGTGGCGGACGTTCTGGGCTGCAGACCTCGCGAAATCGTGTTCACCGGATCCGGCACGGCGGCGGCCCAGCTCGGACTCCGCGGGGCCGCGCGCGCGCGGCGTGCGGCGTCCTCCCGCATCGTGATCTCCGGCGTCGAGCACCCGTGCGTTCACGAGGCGGCGGACGATCTCGTGCACGAAGGGTTCGAGGTGGTGCGTGTTGCCCCGGCAACCGATGGGCACGTCGATGCCGATTCCTTTCTCGACGCGGTCGGTGACGATGCGGCGATCGCCGCACTCGTGTTGGCGAACCACGAGACCGGCGTCGTCAATCCGGTGTCGACCGTCGCGGCCGCACTGCGCGCGCAGGGGATTCCGCTTCTCTGCGACGCGTGCCTCGGACCGGGACGGCTCCCGGTCGGCATCGCCGACGTCGGTGCCGACCTCGTCGTCTTCTCCGGTCACAAGGCCGGCGGACCGCGTGGAATCGGCGCGCTGTACGTGCGGCGGCGAACCCGCGTACTGCCTCTCTCGAACGGCGGCCTGCAGGAGGAGCGGCTCGTCCCGGGCACCGAGAACGTGGCGGGAGCGGCCGGATTCGCCGCTTCCCTGGAGTTCGCGATCCGGCACACGGCCGAGAGGGCGAAGCGGTACGAGGCGCTGCTCGCGCTCCTCTTCGCCGGGCTGGGCGACGTGCAACCCTGGTCGCGCGTCGGAGAAGGCGCCCGAACCGTGCCGGGCATGGCGACGCTCGAGCTGCCCGGCGTGGAGGGCGAAGCGGCGATGATCAACCTCGATCTCGAGGGCGTCGCCGTCTCGACCGGGAGCGCGTGCGCACTCGGCGCGTCCACGCCGGGCCCTTCCTTGCAGGCCATGGGCTGGTCACCGGAACGTGTTGCGCGCACACTGCGAATCTCGATCGGCGAGGGCAACGACGAGACGCAGATGACCCGCGCCGGGGACGTCCTGTCGGATATCGTGAGACGATTGCGATCGCTGGCGCGCCGCGAATCCAACCCACGCCCGAGCCCTTGATTCTGAGGCTCTCCTTTGAACGGGTCGTTCGGGTCCCAAGAACTGGCCGTGCGCGAAGAGGCGTTGACGAAGCGTCGGAGGACGCGTACGTTTCGCAGTCCTACGCCTCGTGGTCGTGTCCGAGGGAGAGGCGAGGAAGAGGGAGGAGCGGCGCGCTATCATGGATGACTTGAATCCCGGTGACGTGAACCTCATGGCCGACGAGCGACAGGCGAGCGACCAGTTCTCCCACCTGCTCCAGGCCGTCCGCAAGCGGGTGAACAAGCAGCAGTTCGCCACGTGGTTCCAGCGGACGACCCTGATCAGCTGGTCAAACGGCGAGCTCGTGATGGGACTCCCGAACCGCTTCTACAAGGAGTGGTTCCACAAGAACTTCCGCAGCCTGCTCGCCCGCGCGGCCGAGGAGATCGGCCAGGCCCCGGTCCAGATCCGCTTCGAGGTCGCCGAGACGCCGGCGATCGCCCTCGACGAGGAGCCGAGCCCGGAGCCGGGCGGCCCCACCTCCCCGGTGGAACCCACGGTCGGCCAGGCCGGGTCGTTGCCCTTCACGGGCTCCGGTCCCGAGGACCTCCCGCTGCGCTTCCACGAGCACTACACGTTCGAGAACTTCATGACGGGCCCGAGCAACCGGGTCGCCTACGCGGCGGCCCGCGCCGTGGCCAACGACCCCGGCCGCGCCTACAACCCGCTGTTCCTGCACGGTTCCGTCGGCCTGGGCAAGACGCACCTGCTCCACGCCGTCTGCCGCCAGTTCCACCAACGCCGGCCCGACCAGCGGATCTGCTTCCTGTCCTGCGAGGAGTTCACCAACGAGTTCGTCCAGGCGCTGCAGCACCACAACCTCGAGCACTTCCGCCAGCGCTTTCGGAACGTCCACCTGCTCGTCATCGACGACATCCACTTCCTGGTCGGCAAGGAGCGGATCCAGGACGAATTCTTCCACACGTTCAACCGCCTCTACCAGACCCACCACCAGATCGTGGTCTCCAGCGACGCCCCGCCCTCCGAGATCCCCACCCTCCAGGACCGCCTGATCAGCCGCTTCAAATGGGGGCTGGTCGCCCAGATCGAGCAGCCGGAGATGGAGACGCGGATGGCCATCGTCAGCCGCAAGGCGGATCTCCTCAAGATCGAGGTCCCGAACGACGTCGTGGAGTTCATCGCGGCGAACTTCCGCAACAACATCCGCGAGCTGGAGGGCGCCCTGCTGAGCGTGTCCGCGCGGGCGGGGGTCGCGGGCGTCCCGATCGACCTGTCGATGGCACAGGAAGCGCTCGAGCCCTCCATCCACGGGGGCCGGCCGCCCATGAGCCTCGACCGGATCACCGAAACCGTGGCCTCCCACTTCCAGGTCAAGATCTCGGACCTGCGCTCGAAGCGCCGGAGCCGCAGCATCTCCCTCCCACGGCAGGTGATCATGTACATCGGCCGGGAGACGACGAACCTGTCCCTGGACGAGATCGGGGACCACTTCGGAGGCCGCGACCATTCCACCGTCCTCTACGCGTACGGACGCGTGAAGGACAAGATGGAGCAGGATGCGAGCTTCGCGGCCGAGGTCGAGCGACTCCTCGATCGCCTGGGAGCACGCTGAAGCCCTTTCCTTCCACGGGGGCCCCAACCCCTTGTCCAACAGGGATTTCCAGTCACGTCTCTCGAGCCGGCACGAGGCCGGCCTGACGCGACGGGGCGGCCGGCCGTCGCATTCGCGTGGACAGTCCGGCAGCCTGGGGGGACGCGCTACCGAAGGCCCGTCGACAGACCGCCCCAGCGGGCTCTCCTCCGCCTCCCGGCGTCGGTTATCCCTCGGTTGCACCCCCTCACCGCGTAGAATACGGGGCGGTCCCAAGGCTATTGTCCACAGTGTCGGTCCGGGTCGCAACCCGTTGCCCGACAAGAGGTTCCGTATCGCGCGGGTCGGCCCTGAGGAGAATCCGACGCGCTCAACGACGAAGACGAATACCTCTCTTTCAATTTCCTGTTCCAGCAGTCGGAGCCTCGACGAACCGCCGCTCCGCTGCCCTGCCCCCGTCGTCACGATCGCCCCCCTTCCCGCACCCGAGGACTCGAGATGAAGGTCACGCTTCCGACGCAGGTCTTGCTCGACGCCGTAGGACACGGCGCGGCGGTGGCCGCCACCAAGAGTCCGAAGCCGATTCTCGAAGGCGTCGCGCTGCGCGCCGACGCGACGACCGGGCTCGCTCTCGAAGCGACGGACCTGGACGTCGGGATCCGCATCCACCTGGACGAGGCCGACGTCCAGGAGGCCGGCGCGATGGTCGTTCCGGCGACCCGTCTGCTGAGCGTCGTTCGCGAGGTCGACGAGGAGTTCGTGACGCTCGCCGAGGAGGACGGAAGCCTGACGATCACCACCGGGCAGAGCCACTTCCGCATCCGTGGCGAGGATGCCGACGGCTTCGTCGAGCTTCCGTTCTTCCCGGACGAGGGTGGGGTCTCTCTTCCCGGCGAGATGCTCCGGCGCATGATCCGGCGCACGGTGTTCGCCACGGCCAAGGAGGCCGGCCGCTACGCCCTGCACGGCGTGCTCTTCCACATGGACGGCAAGAATCTAGAGCTCGTCGCCACCGACGGGCGGCGTCTGGCCCGTGCCGTTCGCGTTCTCGACGAGGTCCCCGGCCGCGACATGCGGGTGATCGTGGGCCCGAAGGGTCTCTCCCTCCTCGACCGGGTCATGGGAAGCGACCCGGGGGTGCTATCGGTCGCGCTCGAGGAACGCCAGGTCCTGTTCCGTGTCGGAGGGACCTTGGTCATCAGCCGGCTGATCGACGGCACGTTCCCTTCCTACGAGGACGTCATCCCCGCCGCTTCGGAAACGGGCTTCGAGCTGGCGGTCGCCGACCTGGCCGCGGCCCTCCGCAGGGCGTCCCTCCTGACGACGCGGGACGCCCAGTCGGTCGAGTTCGGAATCGGGGACGCGCAGCTGACGATCCGTTCCCGGGCGCCCGAGGTCGGAGAGGCCCGGATCGACGTGCCGATCGTCTACGAAGGGCCGCCCCAGAAGCTGGGATTCAACCCCGGCTTCATCTCCGAGGCGCTGAAGGTGATGGACGCCGAGTCCCAGGTGCGCTTCGAGTTCACGAACGGCAAGGCGCCCGGCCGTCTCTCCGACGGGGACGACTACGTCTACGTCATCATGCCGATCGCCCTGGAGTAGTGCGAAGCGCATGAACCACGCAACGGGAAGCAACAGGCCGGGCGCGCGCGGCACACGCCGGAACGCGGTTGCGATCGGCGACCTCGTCGCGCCCGTGTTGCGCGAACTCGGGGTCCCGTCCGCGCGTCTCACGAAGCGCGTCCAGGAGGCCTGGTCGCGCGCCGCGGATCCCGCGTGGCGCGGGGAGACCGTGCCGTTGCGTCTCGTCGGGGGTGTTCTCATCATCGGCGTTCGCTCCGCGGCGCTGCGCCAGGAGATGGCCCAGTTTCATCGCAGCCGGCTGCTGGACGTGGTGCGGACGGCTCTTCCCGACGTACCGCTCGTAGCCCTTCGCTTCGTCGCCGAGGTCGATGCCGATCTCGCAGGAGACCGATGATGGTCGAGGAAACCGAACTGCCGGCTCCGGGGGCGGCCCCGGAGGAGGGAACTTCCGCGCCGGATTCCGAATCCGCTTCCGACTACACGGCGGACAACATCGAGGTCCTCGAAGGTCTCGAGGCCGTTCGCAAGCGTCCGAGCATGTACATCGGGGACACGTCCCAGCGGGGCCTCCACCACCTGGTCTACGAGATCGTGGACAACTCGATCGACGAGGCGATGGCCGGGTACTGCACGAACATCGTGGTCCGCATCACGGTCGACAACGCCATCGTGGTCGCCGACGACGGCCGCGGGATTCCCACCGACATCAACAAGGCCCAGGGACTTCCGGGCGTAACCGTAGCCCTCACGATGCTGCACGCCGGCGGGAAGTTCAACCAGGGCGTCTACAAGGTCAGCGGAGGCCTGCACGGCGTGGGGGCGAGCGTCGTGAACGCGCTGTCCGAAGTGTGCGAGGTCGAGGTCTACCAAGGCGGTCACATCTACTTCCAGGCGTACAGCCGCGGGATTCCCGTCGGCCCGCTCGAGCGGCGGGGGCGGACGGACCGTCGCGGGACGAAGATCTTCTTCAAGCCGGACCACGAGATCTTCAAGGAGTACCAGTTCGATGCGAACATCCTCGTCGCGAGGTTTCGCGAGCTGGCGTTCCTGAACCGCGGCGTCACGATTCGATTCGTGGACGAACGCCAGGATCCGCCGGAGGAGAAGGAGTTCCGCGCCGACGGCGGAATCCAGGAGTTCGTCCTGCGCCTGAACGAAGGGCGCCGGGCTCTCCACGACGACGTCATCTACGTCGAGAGCGAACAGGACGGCGTGATCGTGGAGATCGCCGCGCAGTTTCACGACGGGTACAGCGAGAACATCCAGGCCTTCGCCAACAACATCCGGACGCACGAAGGGGGAACGCACGTCTCGGGCTTTCGGACCGCGCTCACGCGCAGTCTCATGAACTACGCCCGGCGCGGCAACCTCTTCAAGTCCGCGGGCAAGCCGTCGGGCGAGGACTTCCGCGAAGGGTGCACGGCGGTCCTCAGCGTGAAGGTGCCGGAGCCCCAGTTCGAAGGGCAGACCAAGACGAAGCTCGGGAACAGCGAGGTCGAAGGCATCGTGGCCTCGATCTGGGGCGAGGCCCTGAAGACCTACCTCGAGGAGCATCCCAAGAACGCGAGGGGGATCGTCGACAAGGCGATCCAGGCCTTCCAGGCGCGTGAAGCGGCGCGCAAGGCCCGCGACCTGGTGCGCCGCAAGGGCGCGCTCTCCGGCGCGGGACTGCCGGGCAAGCTGGCGGACTGCTCCAGCCGCGATCGATCCTCCACCGAGATCTTCCTGGTCGAGGGGGAGTCGGCCGGCGGTTCCGCGAAGACGGGGCGCAACCGCGACATGCAGGCCATCCTCCCCCTCAAGGGCAAGATCCTCAACGTGGAGAAGGCGCGCATCGACAAGATGCTGGCCCACGAGGAGATTCGCGCCCTCATCACGGCGCTGGGGACGGGCATCGGCGCGGAGGACTTCGACTCCTCCAAGCTGCGCTACGACAAGGTCATCATCATGACCGACGCGGACGTGGACGGCAGCCACATCCGCGCGCTCCTGCTCACGTTCCTCTTTCGCCACATGCGGGAGCTCATCGAAGAGGGCCACGTGTACGTGGCGCAGCCTCCCCTGTTCAAGGTGAGCAAGAGGAAGAAGGCGCGCTACATCTTCGACGAGCGCGATCTCGACCGTAGTTTGGAGGAGATGGGGGCCGCCTCCCAGGTGCTCCAGAAGGTCAAGGCCAACGGGATGGTGCCGCTCACGGGAGACCGGCTGCAGAAGCTCGCGGGCGTGCTGGCGCTGATCGAGGATCTCTCGCACGCCCTCGAGCGGCGGGGGATCCGGCTCACGAGCTTCTTCGAGCAACTCGACGAGGCGGGGACCCTCCCCACCGCGGTCGTCACTCGCGCCGACGCGCCGGAGGCGGGCACCTTCGTGCGAGGGGACGAGGGCATCGCGCAGTTCATCGCCCAGGAGGAAGCGTTGCTGGGGCGGGAGGTCCGCGTCTACGAGGAGGGCGACGAGAACGGAAGCGGCGACGAGGCCGACGTCGTGGTCACCCGCATCTACGAGCACACGGAGCTCGAGAACCAGGCGCGCGTCCTGCTCGAGCTCGGCGCGGATCCCCGCGACTGG
>JAUXCH010000789.1 GCA_030618975.1 Planctomycetia bacterium | reverse complement strand
GTCCAGCGTCTCTCCGGGGAGCTGCCGCTGATTCTCGTCGTCGAGGATCTCCATCAGGCGGGCGCGGAAACGCTCGAGCTGTACCGCTACCTGGCGCGCAGCGTGCCCGATCACGCGCTGCTCCTGGTGGGTGTCTACTGCGACGAGAGTGTCGAAGACGGGTCGCCGCTTCACGGCCTGGTCGCGGCGCCGGTGAAGGACGGGACGAGCCGCATCGTGCTTGCGCCGCTGGGGGAACCGGACACCGAGGATCTCGTGCGCGCCCTGGTCGGTATCGAGCGCACCGTGCGTTCCCTTGCACGGCCGTTGCACCAGCGTTCCGACGGCAACCCCTTCCTCGTCTTGGAGATGCTCTCGCAGCTTGAAGCAGACGGCGCGCTCGTTCGTCGCGACGAGGAGGGCCTGGCCCTCGTCCGGCCGGTGGCCGCGCTTCAGGTCCCGTCCACCGTGCGGGATGTGGTGAGCATGAAGCTCGCCCACCTGGACGAGGAGCAGCGGGAGACCCTGGAGGCCGCCGCGGTGATCGGCCACGAGTTCGAGGCGTCCCTCCTCGGAGCCGTTCTGGAACAGAAGCGCATCCACCTGCTCAAGCGCCTGGCAGTCCTCGAGCGCAAGCACCGACTCGTCGTCACGCAGGGCAAGGGGAGCTTCCGGTTCGCGGGGCATCACGTCTTCCAAGCGGTCTACGACGCCACCAGCTCCGACCTGCGTGAGGCGTACCACGGCCTCGTCGCCGATACGATCCTGGAGCGGGTCGAGGACGACGAACCGGATGCGCCGACGTCCTTTGCGCTGCTGCTTCACCTCTTCCACGCCGACAGGGCCACCGAGGCGGCGCCGTACCTCGAAACCGCGCTCCGGCATCTCGGCGCCTCGTTCCACGCGAGCTACGCCGTGCCCTTCCTCGAGCAGATCGCGCGGGCGTTCGTGGACGCGACGCCCGAGAATCGCGTTGCGATCGCGCTGAAGCAGTGGACCGTCTACGACCTGCTGGCGAGCCGCGAGGACCAGATGCGCGTGCTCGAGCTCGCTCACGAGTTGGCGGAGCAGCTGGGTGACCTGGGTCTGCACGCGCGCGTACACGCCCTGCGCGCGGGCTCCTACTGGTACGCCGGCGACTACGCGCAGGCCACCGAGGAGGCGCGGACCGGTCTCGAGCTGGCGGAGACGGCCGGCGACCGGACGTGGGAGGCCGCCTGCCACCACACGCTCGGCGCCGTCGCGTTCCGCCGCGGCGATCACGCGACGTGCGCGGCCGAGATGCGCGAAGCGCTGCGGATCCGCAAGGAGATCGGAGACCGCCGAGGCGAGGCGAGCACCCTGCAAGCGCTCGCCCTGGTCATGCCGGGAATCGGGGAGGACGACGAGGTCCTGCCGACCATGGAAGAGGCCCTCGGGATCTGGCGCGAGGTCGGCGAGCGCCGCGGGGAAGCCGCCGTTCAGATGAACATCGGCATGCGTCTGGTGGACCGCGCCCGCTGCGAAGAGGGGCTGGTCTATCTCGAGGATGCGATCGCCAACCACCGGGAGACGGGAGCGCTCGTCAGCGAGGGCATGACGCTCGCGAATCTGGGCCGCGCGTACCAAGTGCTCGGACGGTGTGACGAGGCGCGAGGTGCCTGGCGTCACGCCCTTGCGCTCTTCGTCGACCTGGGGGACCCGAACGGCGAGATGACGGTCCGTACGATGCTGGGGAGCGCGCTCATCACCGGGGCCATGTACCCCGAGGCGCGGCGACAGCTCGATGCAGCGATCGAGCTCGCCGAGCGGAAGGGCGCCATGATCAAGCTGGTCAGCGCGCTCTGCGAGATGGGCCGCCTGCTGACGGTGACCGGGAACTCCGCAGGGGCCAGGGATCCGCTGGAGAAGGCGCTCGCCGTCGCTCGCGAGACTGGCAACCAGGTGAGCCTGGTCACGACGCTGAGCGCGCTGGGGTCTGCCGCTCTCGGCGAGGAGGACCCGGAACGGGCTCTCGTCCACCTCGAGGAGGCGCTTCCCGGTGCGCGGTCCGGCGCCCCCGCGGCCGGCGCGCTCGTCCTCGCCCGGTACGCGCGAGCACTCGAGGCCGTCGGCCGGCAGGAAGAGGCGAAGACGATCGCCTGCGAGGCGCAGGAGCGTGTCCGGACCGCGGGGGACATTCCGCCGTCTCAGGGCATCGAGCTGTTCCGGACGCTGGCCCTGATCCTCGGCGAAGAGGAGTGCTGCGAGGAGGTGATGGCGCGGGTGCGGGCGCTCGAGGTGCCCGAGGCGACGACGCCGGACGCGACCGTCCAGTTCCGGCAGGGCGACAAGGCGACGGACGCCCCCGCGTCCAACGCGACCGTGCAGTTCTTCCCGAAGGAGGATCTGCCCGACACCGAGACGTAGAAACGCACCGTCCCGACGGCTGTCGAAACGGTGCGCTCGAGTCGTTCCTCGGTGGACGGCTGGAGTCTCAGTCCGTGCTGCCCGTGAGCGTGATCGCATCCACGCCGAAGAAGCCGTGCACGGTGTCCGGGTGGTCCGTTTCCGAAATCGTGTACGTCCCACGAATCGTGAGCTCGGTCGTCGTCGAGGTGAGTACGCCGGCGGCCACGAGAGCGGGCACGCTGAACTTCGCGACGAGCGCGTCGTTCCCGTTCACGGTGCTGCTCGACACGTCGACCGGGACGCCGTCGATCGTCAGGGATCCGAT
>JAUXCH010000936.1 GCA_030618975.1 Planctomycetia bacterium | reverse complement strand
TTCGGCTGGACGGCCGTGCGCTTCGACGCCTCGCCGGGGAGAACGACCGACGTCCGCGTGCCCATGCGCCGCGCCGGCACCGTGCGCGTCCGCGTCGCGAACGCCCGCCAGGAGAAGGTGTGGCACGTCCGCCTGGAGCGCTTGGACGACTTCCCCGCCGTGCTGATCGCGGACGACGAGAAGCTCGCGTACCTGGTCGCCCGCGCGCGCGGAAGCAGGAACGAGAGCATCTCGCTGGACGACCAGGGCCGCTTCGAGTCGACCGACGTGCCCCCCGCAGCGTACGAGGCCTCCTACGGGCGCTGGATCCAGGAGACGCGCACCTGGAAGGGTGGCCCGCCCGTCCGCGTCGAGGTGCGCTCGGGCGAGACGTCCGAGATCGAGCTGTCCGGCCCGTAGTCCGGTCGCTACGGCACGACACTGTCCGAACCTCTAGCCTGCTATTGGGGGGAAGATGAGCACTCCGAGTGCGAATAGCCCGTGACCTTCAAGCATGCAGGGCAGGTGCCTGATGTCCCCATCCTTCATCTTCACCGAGGTCCTTGCGCCATGAGAACCCTCCTCGTCTTCCTGCTGCTTCTTGGGGCCGGATCCCCGGGCACTGCGTGCGGGGGGGACCTGCCCCTGACGGCCGAGGACGTTCTCGCGAAGCGGGCGCTGAGGCCCGAGGAACACCTGCTCATCGCCATCCCGATGAAGGTGACGGCGATCCACCCGGACGGGGTGCCCGCACCGGCGATGAACATCCTCGGACCCGTCCAGCCGGTGGCGGTCCAACCCGGTTCCGTCTCGGTGCCACCCTGCTGGCTGTTCGTGATCGAGTCGGCCTCGCCGCCCGGCAGCGGCGTCGACGTCCGCGAGTATGCGAGGCTGGCTCGCACATTCGCCATCCCCGGACTCGAGTTGCGCATGCAGCCCGGCGTCGGCGACGCAACCGTGGAGAGCCTGGCGGGTCTCGAGACCCTCGAGTACCTGGGACTCGGGCGCACCCGCGTCACGAACGCCGCCCTGGTGCACGTGGCCCACATGCCGAAGCTGCTCGCGCTCGACCTCGGCGGCGTCGCCGGCATCTCGGATGCGGGGTTGGAGCATCTGGCCGCGCACCCCTCCTTGGCGGCGCTCCGACTCGAGGGCGCGAGGGGTGTTACCGACCGGGGCATCGAGCATCTAGCGACCCTCGATCACCTGATCTGGTTGGATCTCGCGCAGACCGGCGTGACCGACAACGGCCTGAAGCGGCTGGCCAAGGCCGGGCGCCTACGCGTCCTCGATCTGCGGCAGTGCACCGGCGTCACGGACAAGGGCGTCGCCCACCTGGCGAAGTTGGGGGACCTCCGCGGTCTGGGGCTCGCGTCCGTGCGCGTGACCGACGCGACGCTGAAACGCGTGGCGAAACTGAAGTCGCTGGAGGCCCTCGACCTCGGCATGACCGGCGTCACGGCCGGCGGCGTCGCGAAGCTCAAGTCCCTGAAGGGGCTCAGATGGCTCTCGCTGAACGGCCTGTCGGTCGGGGACAAGGCCGTCTCCTGGCTGAAGGCGTCGAAGACCATCCAGGCGCTGGACCTCACCGACACCCTGGTCACCGTGAAGGGCCTGAGGGCGATCCTGGGCAAGACGACGATCGAGGAGTTGAAGCTCCGCGGCCCCGCCCTGACGGACGAGGGCCTCGAAATCGTCGCGACGTGTTCGAACGTGAAGCGCCTCTACCTCCACAACGCGGAGGCCGTCACGGACGAGGGGATCGCGCACCTGGCAGCGCTGGCGGGACTGACCACGTTCGGGATCACGGCCGCGCCGAAGATCACGGACGCGGCCCTCGATGTGCTGGCGAAGCACAAGGACCTGACCTGGATCAACCTCGACCGGTGCAGCAGCCTGACGAAGGCCGGCGTGGCGAAGCTGAGGACCGCGCTCCCGAAAGCCCAGGTGATCGACCCCTGGCGTCTGGGGATC
>JAUXCH010000037.1 GCA_030618975.1 Planctomycetia bacterium | reverse complement strand
CCGAAGCGCCGGATGGTAAGGGCCCGGCCGGGGCCCCGGGCTCCTGTGCCCTACCGCCGCGGGGCCTCGGGGGTCTCCAGGCGGAACGAAACCAGGCCCGGATCGGCGCCAAACGTGGAGAAACCGATCCTGTGGCGCCCGGGGATCGGCGTGATCGGCACGCCGTCGAACAGGGACGTCGATCCCAGGGAGACCGAGAGCCGGCGGTTGCGGCAGGTCAGGACGAGGGCCTGGACCTCGTCCGCCCCTGCGCCCTGCGGCGGCACCTGGTAGACGACTCGGTCGTAGCGCTCCACCCGCGCCTGGACCTTCCCCTTGCCCCCGCGGTGGACGATCACCGTCCAGCCGGACAGGCCGTCGTCACCCCCCTCGCCCTGGAACGTGACGGCGATCTTGGGCGCTGTCCCGCCCTTCGACGCCAGCTCGAGCGTCAAGCGGAAGTCGTCGAGGTCCGCCGTCTGCTTGGCGGGGAACCACGCGAGGTTCGACGGGGCGTCCTTGGGGAAGCCCGGCCGCACCGTGTACTTCCTCCATCCCACGCCCTTGCCCTTGGACTGTCCGACGAGCCTGCGGTTTACGACCTTGAAGGCGCCGACCACGACGTCCAACTTCGAGGCGAACGACTTCGAGCGGAAGACGTGCCGCGTGACCGTCTTCCACGCGGTCTTCGGGAGCGGAGGCAGGGGTCTCTTCGTCGCGGGCGGCTCGACGTCGGTCGCCAGGTCCGCGACCGGACCGCCGTCCGGTCGGGAGAGAGCGAACACGAAGCCCGCCGGCCCCCGGCGGTTCTTCACCTTGAGGACGATCGTGTTCTTCCCCGCCTCCAGATGCACGGCCAACCGCATCGCGTCGGGCACCTTCTCGGCGGGTCCGCGCCACCAGAGCCAGTCGCTACCGTTGCGTCCGCGATTCACGTAGCCGTCCTGCAGCCGGCCGTTCACGAAGAGAACGAAGTCGTCGTCGGCACGGACGTGCGCGTGGACGTCCAGGGCCTCGTCGACCGTCACCTGGGTCCACGCGTAGGTGGCGGTGTTGTCCTGGTAGGAGAAGTTGAACGACACCCACCCCGTGGGCGTGACGGTCACCACCGGGCCGTCGCCCGCGACGCGCCACTTGCAGACGTTGAAGTCGCCCGGGTACTCCTTCGCGAAGTCGATCTCCCGCTCCGGCGGGAAGATCTGGACGCGCGGGTCGGCGCCCTTCTCGCGGAAGGGACCGATCACGCGCCAGTCGTAGAGGATGCCGAGCCTCCTCAGGCCCAGCTCCCGCGCGTCGGCGGCGCGGCCGCCGCGGGCGTACCCGACCATCCGCCGGACGAGGAGATCCCGGGGGAGCGGGGAGTTGGAGTAGAAGGCCAACTCCTCGGCCATGCGTGCGACGCGGTACTCGCCGCGCGCGAACGACTCGACCTCGAGCTGGATCGCCTCGCGGTCGCTCTCGACGAGCGGCAGGCGGAATCGGATCAGGTCGTCGAACGCCAGCTGGCCGAATGCCTGGACGAGGAACCAGGCAAAAGCGCGCGCCACGTAGGGCTCGCGGCCGTCGTGGACCGGAGCCGACCGGTAGTCGCGGAAGAAACGGCGGTACGGCTTCCAGTCGTGTCCGGTGGGCGTCCGCGAATAGGTCTCCACGAAGTGCAGGAAGAACCCGGCGCTCGGTCCGTAGCCGGGGATCCTCCAGTACTCCAGGTCCCGGCCGAGGTAGTCCTGCTCGAAGGCCCTCAGGTTGCGTTCGAACGCGTGCAGTTCGTCGCTCTTCTGCCCCAGCGCCTCGAAGCTGTAGGCGGCGCCGACGTTGGCGAGGCCCTCCCGCCACCCGGCGAAGATGGGCAGCGTGTCGTCCACGCAGTGGGTGAGCTCGTGGTAGAGGAGCCCCGTGTCCACCCGGTAGCCCCGGCGCTCGTGATCGGCGCGGCCGATGTCGATCGTGCGTCCACCGGCCTGGCCGCCGCCGAAGTCCCAGAGTTCCTTGAAGAAGACCGTGATGCGGTCGCCTCCCGGGTTCGGCAGGCGCCCGAAGAGGTCGGTGAGGAAGACGTAGGCAAGGTCGAAACGGAGACGCGAGGGCTTGGGGATGTTCTCGACGAGCGTGCGGGGGCCGATGTACAGGAAGTTGTGCGTCGCGACGGTGGCGAGGCGTTCGAACGCGGGATGGTGGAGCGCCTCGTCGACGAGCTTTGCGTCCTCGGTGGGCGTCTCGGCCAGCCAGGTGGCCTCGAGCTCGTCCAGTCGTCGGCGCGCCTCGTTCGCGAGCTCGCGGTTGCTTCCGGTGCTCAGGGAACGCAGCAGCACCCGCGCCCTGGCGTAGTGCTTCTCCTTGAACCAGGCCTCCGCCTTCTTGAGGAGGGACGCGGTCGGCCCGAGGCGCCGGATCGTCTTCTCGGCCTTCGCCTTGTCCTCGTCGTCGATCCGGGCGAGCAACCGGAGGCGGATCTCCTGGATGTCCTTCTGGGCACGCTCGGCCTCCGCGAGCGCGCCGATCACCGCGGCGTCGGTCTGCTCGGCGAGCGCTCCGCCGATGGTCTCCAGGATGCGAAGAGCCGCGATCGAGTGCCCGCGGTCGTAGTAGCGGCCGGACATCTTGCGCAGATGGCGATGGAGCTCGGCGGGGATGCGCTGCTCGACGATCTGCTTCTCGAGCAGGCTCGGGGGGGCGGGCGGGAAGTGCCCGAGGTCGAGGATCGCGTCGCGGAACCGCTCCTTCGTCACGTCCTCTGCGGCTCGGCGCAGTCCCCGTTCGAGCGCCTTCCATGCGTCGGGCTTGCGCCCCTCGTCGGCGAGCGCGCAGGCCCGTCCGACGATTCTGAGGATCGTCGCCTCGTCGTCGGTCGGTCCGAGCTCCGGGATCCGGACCTCCGCGACCAGGACGCGGTTTTCGCGCAGGCGGTCGGCCTCGCGCGGCGGCAGGGTCTTCTTCTGCTCGGGGTCGTAGAACCCGACCAGGATCGCCATCGACTGTCCCGCTTCGAGGCCGGCCTCGAAGGGGACCGGAACCGGGATCTCGTAGCGGACCTCCTGGCCCTTGCGCCACTTCGGTGTCGCCGGTTCGGGAGAGTGGTCGAGCCGGAGCAGCTCGCTGCCGCGCGCGACGAGACGCACCTCGATGCGGTAGGCGCGGTCGACGTCTTCCTCCGGCAGGAAGACGAGGGTGAGTCGGTAACGCCCGAGGTCGGCGGCGTCCGCGGCGTCGACCTCGGCCGACACCGCGACCGGGACCTCCTGCGGCAGCTCGGGCTCGTCGCCGTCCTCCTCCGCCCGTGCGGCGCGGGGTCCCAGGCCCAGCGTCGGCAGGCCCAGTGTCAGCAAGAGGGCTAGGGACAGGAACAGGAGGAGCCGGATTCGGGAGCACATGGCGCGTTGAGCATACCGGCTGTTGCGCAAGGGCGTCAGGGCCGCCTTCCCCCCCTGACGAGGGGGCCCCTGGCATGGAACGGAGGTACCGTCTGGGGCACGTCCCGAAGGAGGGGATTCGCGTGATCGATGCGATGGAGAGCCGCTTCGCCCAGGCTGCGCCCCCCGGCGCCGGGTTCGTCTCGCTCCGGTACGTCGACGAGAGGACCGAGTCGCTCGGCGTGCGGCACGGCGTGATGGAACCGGCACACACGGGTTCCGACGTCGGCGCGATGATCACCGTGATGGACGGCGGGGGCATCGGCTACGCCGCGACGAGCGATCTCAGCGTGTCGGGACTCCAGGAGGCCGGTCGGCGAGCCCGCGCGTGGGCCCGCCGCACCGCCGGCCTCGCGGTCACGGACTTCTCCCGCCTCCCGCACGCCGCGCAGTCCGGCACCTACGAGACGCCGGTCGCCCAGCCCTGGTCGTCCGTCGCGCTGGGCGAGAAGATCGAGCGACTGCGCGCCCCGTGCGAGAAGATGAAGACGGACGACCGGATCATCGACTCCTGGGCTCGCATGGTGCACCTCGCCTCGGAGACGCTCTACCTCGACACCGCGGGCTCCCGGGTGCACCAGCGCTTCGAGATGCTCATGCCCAACATGGGGGCCGTCGCGGTGCGGGGCACGGAGGCGCAGCGCCGTACGCTCCACGGTCAGGGCGCGGCGCGACAAGGCGGCCTCGAGGTGCTCGACCAGCTGGGCTTCGACGAGGTCGCCCCGCGCCTCGCGCGGGAGGCCCTGGAGTTGTTGGAAGCGCCCGACTGCCCGACCGGTCGGACGGACGTCCTCCTCGCGCCCGACCAGATGATCCTCCAGATCCACGAGTCGATCGGGCACCCGCTCGAGTTGGACCGCATCCTCGGCGACGAGCGCAACTACGCCGGGACGAGCTTCGTCACGCAGGACATGCTCGGCACCTACCGGTACGGATCCGACCTGCTGAACGTGGTGTGGGACCCGACGCGCCCGGGCCAGCTCGCGAGCTACGGCTTCGACGACGACGGCCGCCCCGCGACCCGCGAGCACATCATCGAGAAGGGCATCCTCAAGCGTTCGCTGGGCGGCGGTACGTCGCAGGAGCGCGCGGGGCTCGAAGGCGTCTCCACGAGTCGCGCGAGCGGCTGGAACCGCCCGCCGATCGACCGCATGGCGAACCTGAACCTGGAGGTCGGAGACAAGACCTTCGACGAGCTCGTGAAGAGCATCGAGCAGGGGGTCTTCATGGCCACCAACTCGTCCTGGTCGATCGACGACAGTCGGAACAAGTTCCAGTTCGGCTGCGAGTACGGGCGCAGGATCGAGAACGGAGAGCTCACGACGGTCGTGAAGAAGCCCAACTACCGGGGGATCTCCGCCACCTTCTGGCGCGACCTCGTAGGAGTGGGCGACGAGCGCACCTTCCAGGTCCTCGGCACGCCCCACTGCGGCAAGGGCGAGCCCAATCAGATGATCCGTGTCGGGCACGCGTCGCCCGTCTGTCACTTCGCCTCCGTCGCGGTGTTCGGCGGCGCCTAGACGCCTAGCAGGGGAGCACCACGATGCAGGATGCGTTCAACCGTCTGGCCGGCGACCTCATGGCGGGGCTCCAGGGGGAAGAGGTCCTGCTGTGCTCCGTGCACGGCGAGGACTCGGACTTCGTCCGCTTCAACAAGGGTCGGATCCGGCAGGCGGGGGCCGTGCGCCAGCAGGGGATCTCGCTCGAGCTGATTCGCGGACGGCGCCACGCGGGGGCGAGCGCCACGCTGTCCGGCGAACACGACGTGGATCTCGCGCGCCTGAAGCCCCTCCTCGCCGACCTGCGCGCGCGCCTGCCCCGGTTGCCGGAGGACCCCTACCTCCAGTACGCCACGGACGTCCATTCGAGCGAGCGCCA
This sequence comes from Planctomycetia bacterium, assembly GCA_030618975.1. Taxonomy (GTDB): domain Bacteria; phylum Planctomycetota; class PLA2; order PLA2; family JAEUHO01; genus JAUXCH01. The sequence continues at coordinate 9,652 of JAUXCH010000037.1, read as the reverse complement.
CGCGGAAGCCGACATCCCGACGCCGGACGAGGCCGTCGACCGGATTCAAAGCGCGGCCTCGGGCTTCGACCTGGTGGGGGTGTACGCCTCCGGCGGCATCCACACGGGGCACGCGAACTCCCTCGGGCAGCGCAACTGGTTCGACACGCAGAACTTCAACTTCGACTGGAGCTTCTACCTGTCGGGCGACAAGGCCGTGAAGACCGCCTATGCGGGCCAGACGTGGGAGGAGACCGCATTCGCGCGAAAGATCGCCAGGGCCGCCCGGCAGCTCGAGGCCCTGAAGCGCGATCCGCACACGATCCAGCCCGGACGCTACCGCGTGTACCTCGCGCCGGCGGCGATCCACGACATCGTCGGCCTCCTCTCCTGGGGGGGCTTCGGCCTGAAGGCGCTCAAGACCGGCCAGAGCCCGTTGCTCAAGCTGGCCGAGGGCGAGGCGTCCCTCGCCGAGGCGGTCTCCATCGCCGAGAACACGGCCCAGGGCTTCGCGCCCGACTTCCAGGCCGCGGGCTTCATCCGACCGCCCCGCGTCCCGCTCATCGAGGGCGGACGCCACGCCGAGGCGCTCGTCTCGCCCCGGTCCTCCATGGAGTACCACGTGCCCACCAACGGCGCGTCCGCGATGGAGGCGCCGGAGTCCGTCGACGTCGCCGCGGGCGCCCTCCCGGATGCGGAGGTGCTTGGGCGCCTCGGCACGGGGATCTACGTGGGCAACGTCTGGTACCTCAACTACTCCGACCGTCCGGCCTGCCGCACGACGGGCATGACACGCTTCGCGACCTTCTGGGTGGAGAACGGTGAGATCGCCGCGCCTCTCGACGTCATGCGGTTCGACGAGACCGTCTACCGCATGCTGGGCGAGAACCTCGTCGGACTCACGGCCGAGCGCGAGCTGGTCCTCGACCCGGGCACGTACCTCCAGCGAGCCACGACCAGCGGCCGCTATCCCGGCGCGCTGGTCGAGGACTTCAACTTCACGCTCTGAGGCGTCACACTTCGAGGCGTACGTACTGGCTCAGGCAAGCCCCGTCTCGAGCACCTCGAGGTAGGCGTCGTAGGCGTACGTCCTGCCCCTCCGCCGTCCCGTGATCTCCCGAACGATCGGGATCTCGAGGGCTGCCAGCCTCTTCAGCGCGCTCGTGACCGTCGGCCTCGTGAGCCCGGTCGCGGCGCTGATACCGGGAATCGTGAGGATGGGGCGCGCTGCAAGGGCACGGTGCACCCTGAGTGTGGATCCCGCCGTGGTCCCGAACTCGTGGATGCGCCGTTCGTCGGATTCGAGGAGCGCAGTCAGCCGCCGCGTCGTTGCGACCACCTGCGTAGCGGTCGCGGCGACTCCGTTCGCGAAGAACTCGAGCCACGTCTCCCATTCCCCGTGCAGGCGCACCCGGGTGAGGAGGTCGTAGTACTCGTCACGGTTCTCCTTCAAGTACAGGCTCAGGTAGAGCATGGGTTCGCCCAGAACACCCTCCGCACACAAGAGCAGGGTGATCAAGAGGCGCCCTAACCGGCCGTTACCGTCGAGGAAGGGGTGGATCGTCTCGAACTGGACGTGCGCAAGCGCGGCCTTGATCAGCGGCGGGGTCCGCTCCGGATCGTCGTGAAGGAAGCGTTCCAGCGTCGCCATCAACGATTCGACACGTTCCGGCGGAGGCGGGACGAATTGGGCACGGCCGGGCCTCGTTCCACCGATCCAGTTCTGAGTGCGTCGGAAGGACCCGGGCGCGAGATCCGCCCCCCGTCCGTCCGTGAGCAGCACGCCGTGGACCTCACGAAGCAACCGGTTGCACAGCGGCAGGCCTTCGCGGAGGCGCAGGAGCCCATGATCGAGAGCCTTGACGTAGCGAGAGACCTCCCGCACGTCGTCGAGAGGGGCGCCGGGCGCCCCCTTCGCTTCGTAGAGCAGGAGATCGGACAGCGTCGACTGTGTACCCTCGATCTGCGAGGAGAGAACGGCCTCGCGGCGCACGTAGGTGTAGAGAAACTGTCGCGTCTCGGGAAGCCGGGTGGCGACGCTGTCCAGACGGCCCAGGGCGAGGAGTGCGCCGTCGAGCGTGTCGCGCAGGTCGGCCCCGATGCGGAGGGGAGGCGCCGGAGGGAGGTCAGCCGGGACGAAGGACCGCACGCTCTCGCCGGCCACGACACTCGTGACCACCCAGCTACCGGAGGCACCGCGACTCATGACGTTCCTCCTCGAGAAAGGCGCTTTCGCAACGCCGCAGCTTACGAAAGAAATCGCGTGTATTTTTACCAGCGCTGATTTCTGGGCCCTGCGACACGAAAATAATACTATCAGAACCCAGGGACCCTCCGCGGCGCACCGCTCGTGCGCTCCGTAGGTGCAGATTGACAGAAAGCTGTATATCCATACCTTGGGGTCATGGAGACGACGAAGACGACGTTTCACCTCCCCGTCGCCCTCCACCGGCGACTCAAGACCCTCGCCGCGCGGCGCGGGTCCACCATCTCCCGCCTGCTTGCCGAAGGCGCCGAGCTCGTGCTCGCGCGCCTCGAAAACGAGGCCGACCACGAGGAGCTCCTGCGCCGGGCCCGGGAGGCCGAGGAGGCCCTTCGAGGAGGGCTCTACGAAGGCCCCTCGGTGGCGCGGTCCGCGGATGACCTCGCGTACGGGGAGTCCTGACCCCGTGCGGGTGCGTGCGCGTGCGTGTGCGTGGTTCTACGACACGTGGGGCTTCCTCGCTCTCGCGAACCGGGGTGACGCCGATCACGCCCTCGCCGCGGAGGCGGACCGCTGGAGGGACGAGCGGGGCATCCTCGTCGTGACGAGCGACTACGTCCTCGACGAAACCCTGACAGGGCTCTCCAAGGCCGCGGGAGGGAGGACCGCGATCCGCTTCCTCGACTTCTTCGAGGCTCGTGTCGCCGCGAGCCGACTCACGCTGGCGGAGGTCAACAGACCACGTCGGGAAGCGGCGCTGAGTCTCTTCCGACGCCTGGCGCCGGGGTCTCCCGGTCTCTCCTTCACCGACTGCACGAGCTTCGCCCTGATGCAGGAGCTCGGACTCACGGAGACCTTCACCGCGGATCGCCACTTCCACCGCGCGGGAGGGGGCATTCGGCCGCTGTTCACCCTGCAGGGGAAGAACCTTCTCTGGTCCCCGGATCGGGACCGGAACTGAGGGCGCGCGAACCTCGTCGGACTCACGGCCGAGCGCGAGCCGGTCCTCGACCCGGGCACGTACGTCCAGCGAGCCACGACCGGCAGTCGCGTGCGTCTACGCTACGCGTCCGTCCGCGGTTTCCGGAGGCGCCGGAGGAGATGGCGCAGGTCGCCCGGGAGAGGCGCCTCGAACACGACCGGCTTCCGGGACACGGGATGCGGGAACGATAGTGTTGCGGCGTGCAGAGCCTGGCGCCGGAAGGCGCGCGCGACGCTCGCACCGTGGGAGCCCACGTAGATCCGCTCGCCGAGCAGCGGATGCTCGCGGCACATCGCTTGCGCGCGCACCTGGTGCTGCCGTCCCGTCACGAGCTCGAACGAGACGAGACTGGCCTCCTCGAAGGACTCGAGCACCTCGTACCGCGTGACCGCCTCCTTCGCTCCCTCTTCCTCGCGCGCACAGGGGATCTGGATCAGCTGCTCGGCGTCCCATCGGATCCAGGCGCGCCAGGTCCCCGCAGCCGGCTGGGGCCGGCCGAGGACCACGGCGAGATAGCGCCGCACGGGTTCCCGTCGCCGAAAGCGCTCCTTCAGCTCGCTCCACGCCTCCGGCGTGTGGGCAAAGACCACGACCCCCGACGTGTCGCGATCGATCCGGTGGACCACGAGCGGCTCGCGCCGCCGGTGCGACTGCCAGTGCTCCGCGATCCTGGACGAGAGCGAAGGTTCTTCGGGGTGTCCGGGAAGCGGGACGGTCAGGAGCCCCGCGGGCTTGTCCAGGACGATGATCACGTCGTCCTCGAAGAGGATGTCGAGCCCGTGGATCTTCCGGGGCCCCCGTCGCGAGGCGGATCCGGGTCGGTCCATCCACAGACGGATCGTCATTCCGGGCACGAGGGTTCGCCCCGCGTCGGCTCGGGTCTGCTCGACCTCTTCGAGGAAGACGCGCCCGCGCGACAGCGCGTCGAAGGCGCGGCGGCGAGACCCCAGGCGCGCCGCATCGGCGAGCCACTTGTCGAGCCGCGTCCCGGCGTCGGCCTCCGTCACGAGCCACGCGTCCTTGCTCATCGCGACAGGGTCTCGGACGGCAGTTCGCCGAAGAGCCGGCGGTAGTCCGCGGCAAACTGCCCCATGTGCCCGAAGCCACAGAGGCTAGCCACGTCGGAGACCTTCGTCCGGGACGCGACGGCCCGGCGGAGCGCCCTCCGCGCCAGGTTCAAGCGCCGGTCCCGCAGGTAGGCCTTGGGACTCAGTCCGAGTCGGTCGCGGAACGAATGGCGGAGTGTCCGTTCGCTGATCCCGAGGTGCCGGGACAGGTCCCGCACCTTGAGGGCATCGAACGGTTGGGCGGCCACGTGCTCGCGGACCTGCCGGATCGCCTGGTCCATGCGCGGCACGGGAGCCGAGCCTCTCGTCGACGACGCCCCGGCCAGCAGTCGTACGAGCGAGGTGGGCAGATCCCGGTCGATCCCCGGGAGTCCAAGCCGCAGACCGGGCGACGCGTCGCCACGGAACCACGCATGCAGGTTCTGCCGCAGAACCCACAGCCGGTGTGAGTCCACCTGGAACGCATCCGACGCGTCGAGAAGAGAATCGAGATTCGAGATGCCCGCCGCCTCGCTCGCACGGAGGAGGACCTCTTCGGAGAAGGAGAGGACGTACATGTCGAAGCCCGGCTGCGAGATCGCGTCGATCTCGGAGCCGCGGGGGTAGACCAGCACCTCCTGTCCGGTGACCGGGCGGCCTCGCCAGAACACCCGGGTCGCGGGATCGGCCGGAACCGCGAAGGTCCGAAGTCCCGACGGCGGGGCACCCGTCTGCTCGATGCGCCGTTCGAGCCGCAATCGAGCGACATGGACCTCGGGCGCGACGAGCAGGTCGACCCGGCCGCTGAACACCCGGATCCAGCTGCCGAAACTCGAGATCCCAGTGTCTGGCGCTCTCCTGCAACTCCTCGAACTCGGCAAAGCCCCTGCGGACGGTTCGGACGTGCGACTTGGCTTGCCGGTTTTCGATGTGACGCGCTGACAAGGCGGACGAGCCTCCCGGGCTCGGTAGGGTACGCGCGCCGGCCAGGGTATGTCCGTTGGCCAGCGTGCGACAGCGGTGGATTGCGCCCCTCACGGTCCGTCCCTTGACGCCCGGCCGGCGTGCCCGGATTCATCCAACCAAGAGGAGAAGAGTTCATGCGTGGAGCAGCATGGCGGAGTGTGGTCGTGATCCTGGTCCTGGTCGTTGGCGCCACGGCGGCGACGGCGGAGGATCAGATCGTCCACGACGCGGAGTACTACGTGCTCGAGGCCCAGAACGGGCAGCGGTGGAGCGCCGAGGACGGCAAGCTCGATGAGAAGCTCGCTGCCCTCCGGGAGAAGTACGGCCGACCGCCGAACCTCATCCACATCATGTGGGACGACACGGCCTTCGGGGACATCGGCATCCCGGCCATCCAGAAGGTCCGCGGCTTGCATACGCCGCAGCTCAACACGATGGCCGAGGAGGGCATCCTCTTCACGCGCATGTACACGGAGGTGGGCTGCACCCCGAGCCGCGCTGCCTGTGCCACGGGGCGCCTCGCGGTGCGCTGCGCCATGTACAACATCGGAATGCTCCTCGAGAGCCACGGATTGCGCGCCGAAGAGGTGACCATCGCCGAGGTGCTCTCGAAGGCCGGCTACGCCACGGCCTTCCACGGCAAGTGGCACCTGGGTGACATCGAGGAGAGCTATCCCCACAACCAGGGATTCGACGAGGCCTTCTTCACGGGCTACAACCAGATCCTGTCGCTCTGGAATCGCACGGCCGAAGGGGCCAACGCCACCATGGGCCTCTTCGAGGACATGCTGCCCGAGAACCCCTACAAGCTCGACGACACCTTCATCACGAAGGCCTGGGTGCAGACGGCCGAAGGAACGAAGGGCGGAGCGACCCGCCAGTGGGGCGACAACTCCCACGACAGCTACCTGAAGATCGACCCCGAGGCTCAGCGGCGCACCCTCGAGTTCATCGAGCGCAGCGCCAAGGCGGGGAAGCCCTTCTACGTGGCCAACTGGCCGAACCTCACGTCCTTCCTGCCCAACCCGAAGAAGGTCTCGGCGTCGCGGAGCATCCTGCAGGACGGCTTGGAGCGCAACATCGATCCCTTCATCGGAAGGATCATGGCGAAGCTCAAGGAGCTCGGAATTGCCGAGAACACACTCCTCGTCTGCATGGCCGACAACGGGCCGATGTCCCACAACCCGCCGCCCGGACTCGGCATGGCGGAGACGATCTACCGCGGAGGCAAGGGCGACTTCCTGGAGGGTGGCGTTCGCGTGCCGGCCCAGGCGTGGTGGCCCGGGGTCATCGAGTCGGGACAGATCGTGGGTGACATCGTCCACGAGACGGATCTCTTCACCACGTTCGCACGCCTGGCCGGCGCCATGGAGCACATCCCCGGCGACCGCATCACCGACGGGATCGACCAGACGGCGTTGCTCCTGAACGGCGACACACATGGCCGGCGGGACTACGCGTTCATCTACGCCGGCCCACGGCTCGGCGCTACCGTCAAGGGAGACTTCAAGCGGCACTGGATCTCCCCGGATCCGGTGGGCGAGGCCAGCGGGATCCCCGCGGCCTTCTACTTCCTTCCGGCGGATCCCCGCGAGGTGTCGCCGATGCTGGTGAACCTGATCCACCTGAAGAGCCCCTTCAACCGGATGAAGCTCAGGCACGATCTCTGGAAGCAGCGCTACCCCGACTCCAAGGAACGCCACGGCATTCCCTGGACCGGCATCGAGAACGCGACGCCGGAGCTGAAGGCGCTGGCCAGGCCGCACGTCGATCGGGCGAAGCTGCCCTTCGATCCGCTGGAGTACATCGAGCACCTCGACGAGCTGCCCTTCGATCCCGATCTCGATCCGGGATTCGGCGACTAGCGATCCCCGATGCGGAGAGGGCCGGCATCGGCCGACCCTCTCCGTCTACCCACGCACACGCACCACACACCACACACCACGCACCACGGAACATTGGGGAAACGGCCATGCGTGCCCCTCCTGCCCTGGAGTTCCCGCCCTTGCGTCGTCCCCGAGGGATCGCGCTCGCGGCGTGGTTCCTCCTCGCGGCGCTCGTGTCGGCGTGCGGTGGCGAGGCACCGGGCGGCTCTCCCGGCGTCGATGCCCGCCACGTCGCGCTCGACGGCCAGTCGAACTTCCGCGATCTGGGCGGCTACCGGACCGCCGACGGGCGCGTCGTCAAGTCCGGTGTCGTCTACCGCTCCGGAACGCTGAGCAAGCTCAGCGACGCGGACGTCGCCACGCTGAACGCGCTCGGCATCCGGACCGTCCTCAACTTCCTGACCGACGAGGAGATCCGGGCTCGGGGCGCGGACCGCCTTCCCGAGGGTGTCAAGCTCGTCAAGCTCCCCCTCGACGGGGGAGACGGCGGCGGCGGCCTGGTGGAGGTCGTCCTGGAGGCGCGTCGGACGGGCGACTTCTCGAAAGTCCCCGTCGACCTGAATCCGGACATCCATCGTCTCCTGGTCCGCGACGCGGAGAACCAGTACGCGGCCCTGCTCCGGGCCCTCGCCGATCCCGAATCGCGGCCGGCGGTGTTCCACTGCTCCCACGGCGTTCACCGCACGGGCACGGCGGCCGCGGTCCTCCTCACCGCTCTCGGAGTCCCCTGGGAGACCATTCGGGAGGACTACCTGCTCTCGAACGAGTACCGGAAGGACGAGATCGAGAAGCGCTTGACGCAACTGCGTGCTCTCGCGGCCGAGAGCCAGGGAGTTCCGCCGGAGCAGGTCGACACGACCAACATGCGCGCCTTCTACGTCCTCGAAGGTCGCTACGTCGACGCGGCGTTCGAGGAAGCCGTCGAACGGTTCGGTTCCATGGAGCGCTACATCCGAAACGGCTTGGGCATCACGGAAGCGGAGATCGAGCGGTTGCAGGCCGAGCTGCTCGAGTAGCCGGGTGAGGGCGTCCCGAGGCGGGCCTCTCCCACGACAGGAGCAAGAACATGGAAGATTGCCTGAAGACCGGTACCTCGCGGCGCACCTTCGTGATGGCGGGCGCGGCCGCCGCGTGTGGCGCGTTGGTGCTCGGCGCACATGCCGCGGCTGAGGAGGAGAAGGCCCCGTGTCCCGGCAAGCTGCCGATCACCATCGCGGGCTACGCCTACGACCGTGTCCGCGCGCTACGCGACAAGCGCGTGCACGTGGAAGGCTGCGACGTCACGTTCGAGGAATCCACCATCGGCAAGATGAACACGCACGCCTTCAGCGGTCCCCAGTCGCGAGAGGTGACCGAGATCGGCCTCTCCCCGTTCACGCTGGCCTTTGGCAACGACGGATTCCGAGACTACGAGCTGCTGCCGATCCCCGTCCTGCGGTTGTTTCGCCACAAGAGCATCTTCATCCGCACGGATCGGGGCATCGAGAAGCCCGAGGACTTGCGCGGGCTCAAGGTCGCGACGCCCGGCTACTCCTCCTCGGGCCTCACCTGGATTCGCGGCATTCTCCAGAGCCAGTACGGCGTCAAGCCCGAGGAGGTCAAGTGGGTCGTGACGGGGACGGACTCCGCCGCGGGGGTGACCGGGGGCGCTTCCCAGTGGGAGAAGGTCCTTCCCAAGAACCTGTCGATCACGGTCGCCCCCGAAGGAAAGAGCGAGTCCGACCTGCTGATCAGCGGTGACGTCGACGCCATCTTCCACCCTGCAGAGCCGCAGGTCATCGTCGACGGCCACCCCCAGGTCGACCGCCTCTTCCCGGATCACCGCACGGTGGAGCGGGCCTACTTCGAGAAGACCGGCATCTTCCCGATCATGCACATGGTGGCGATTCGCCGCGACTTCGCCGCGGCCCATCCCTGGTTGCCCAAGGCGGTGTTCGAGGCGTACTCACGGGCCAAGCAGGTGGACTACGAGCAGATACGCAAGATGGGCTCGTACTTCTCCTCCTTGCCCTGGTACGGCCAGGAGCACCGGGAGACGTGCGAGCTCATGGGCGACAACTTCTACCCCTACGGGGTCGAAGCCAGCCGCAAGGCGCTCGAAGCCGCATTCCAGTACTCCTACGAGCAGGGGCTCGCGAAGCGCAAGCTGACGATCGAAGAGGTCCTCAACGAGTCGACCCTCGACCTGCAGGAAGACATGTCCTGAAAGCGTGAAGCCGAGTCTCTCGCGCCGAGGGCGACGCGTTCCGACCCTACTTCAGCATCACCGCCGGGAGGGTTCGGTCGTCGGCCTGGTAGAGCGCGTCGTAGCGAACGTCGGAGAGAACCCGCGTGCTGAACAGCACTCCCCGACACGCCCCTGCCTTGGCCGAGGCCCCACGGCTTCCTACTCCCGGGCGACAACCAGGCTGACACAGGGGGGCACTACGTCCTCCCTCGTACCGGGAGGATTCCACAGCCGTCCGACAGTCAACCTCCAACCGGGACGGGGTACGCGGCGTTTCGAAAGCGGCTCCGAGGCACGCGGGGCGAGCGTCCCCGTGCACCGTTCACGTCCTTGCCTGTAGGATGGGCGCGCCCGACCCGCGGG
>JAUXCH010000598.1 GCA_030618975.1 Planctomycetia bacterium | reverse complement strand
CTTCGTCGGTTGCTACTACAGCTACGACCCGAGAGTCAAGAAGGTGGCAGTCGCCGCCGCGAAGATCCTCGAGAAGGCAGGGGCCGACTTCGGGAGCCTGGGGTCCAGGGAAAGTTGCTGCGGCGAGAGCATCCGCAAGGCGGGCAGCGAGGAGATCTTTCGAACCCTGGCGCGCGAGAACATCAAGACGTTCATCGAGAACGGGGTGAAACGGATTCTCGTCGCCTCCCCGCACTGCTACCACACCTTCAAGAACGAGTACCCCGAGTTCATGGTGCACTTCGAAATCGTCCACCTCTCCCAGTTCCTGTTGGAGTTGATCGAGCAGGGACGACTCGAGGTCAAGGGCGAGTACGCGAAGCGGGTCACGTTTCACGACCCCTGCTACCTCGGCCGGCACAACGGCATCTACGACGAACCCAGGGCGGTGTTGAAGAAGTTGCCTGGGCTGGAGTTGGTCGAGATGCCCGACTCCCGCGAGGACAGCCTCTGCTGCGGTGGAGGAGGCGGCCGGATCTGGATGGACACGCCCGTGGGGGAGCGGTTCTCCGACATCCGCTTGCAGCAGGCGAAGGAAGTGGGCGCCGAGGTGCTGGTCACGTCGTGCCCCTACTGCATCAGCAACTTCGAAGCGAGCAAGCTCGCCCTGGGCGACGATGACCCCTTGGTCATCAAGGACATCGCCGAGCTCATCCACGACGGGATCGAGGTGAGCGGATGAGCCTGGCGAACGGCAGTGTCGGAGACGTCCTGGTCGTCGGTGGCGGGATCAGCGGCATTCAAGCCGCGCTCGATCTCGCCACGGCGGGCTTCAAGGTCTACCTGGTCGAGAAGGCGCCGACCATCGGCGGGAAGATGGCGCAACTCGACAAGACCTTCCCCACCAACGACTGCTCCATGTGCATCGAATCCCCGAAGTTCATCGAGTGCGATCGGCACCCCAACATCGAGATCCTGACCTACACGGAGGTCGACGAGGTCGAAGGCCGGGCAGGGGACTTCGAGGTCACCCTGATCAAGAAGCCCCGGTACGTCAATGAGGACATCTGCACGGGCTGCACCACCTGTGTGGAGTACTGCCCCGTGCAGATCCCCGATCCCTTCAACCAGGAGCTCTCGGACAACAAGGCCACGCACATCTACTTCCCTCAGGCGGTTCCCCTCGTCCCGTACATCGACGAGGCGTGCCTCTTCCTCCAGGACGAGAAGTGCGCCATCTGCGAAAGCGTCTGCAAGAACAAGGCCATCGATCTCCACCAGATGCCGGAGAAGCTGGTCGTCCAGGTCGGGGCGATCGTCCTGTCTCCCGGGTACGAGGTGTTCGACCCCAGGGTGAGGGGCGACTACGGGTACGGCGAGATCCAGAACGTGGTGACCAGTCTCGACTACGAGCGGCTCCTGTGCGCCACCGGGCCGCACGAAGGCGAGATCCTGCGTCCGTCCGACAAGCAGCACCCCCACAAGATCGCCTGGATCCACTGCGTGGGCTCGCGGCAGGTCCTCGAGGGTGGCCACAGCTACTGCTCGTCGGTCTGCTGCTCGTACATCCAGAAGCAGGTGATCCTGACCAAGGATCACGACACCGAGGCCGAGGCGGTCATCTTCCACAACGACATCCGGTCCTACGGCAAGGACTTCGAGCGCTTCTACGAGCGAGCGGCAAACCTCCCCGGGATCAAGTTCGTCCGCAGCTACGTATCCATCGGACGAGAGGTCCCGGAAACGAAGAACGTGACGATCCGGTACGCCACCGATGACGAGGGGGTCAAGGAGGAGGAGTTCGATCTGGTGGTGTTGGGCGTGGGACTGAGTCCGCCCTCCGATGCGAAGGGCCTGGCCGAGCAGTTCGGCATCGAGCTCGACACGCACGGCTTCTGCAAGACCAACCCGACGAACCCCGTCGAGACCACGCGGCCGGGGGTCTTCGTCAGCGGCGCCTTCCTGGGGCCCATGGACATCCCCGAATCCGTGGTGACCGCGAGCGGGGCCGGCGCGCTCTCGAGCGCGCTCCTCGCACGCCGGCGCGGGAAGTTGGCTGAGGAGCGGGTCTATCCCGAGGAAAGGGACGTCTCGGAAGAGGAAGTCCGGGTGGGCGTCTTCGTCTGCCACTGCGGCGCCAACATCGGCCGCGTGGTGGATATTCCCTCGGTCGTGGAGTACGCGGAGGGCCTGGAGAACGTCGCGCACGCCGAGGAAGGCCTCTTCATCTGCTCGACCGACGCCGCCGAGCAGATCTCCAAGACGATTCGGGAGAAGAAGCTCAACCGCGTGTGCGTCGCCGCCTGCACCCCCAAGACTCACGAGCCGCTCTTCCGCGACACGCTTCGGGAAGGTGGAATCAACCAGTACTTCTTCGACATGGCCAACATCCGAGAGCACTGCTCCTGGGTGCACTCCAAGGAGCAGGAAGAGGCCACGTGCAAGGCCAAGGACATCGTCCGGATGTCGGTCGCCCGGACGACCAACCTGGAACCCCTGGAGGAGTTCGACCTGCCGGTCCACAAGGCGGCGCTGGTGGTCGGAGGCGGTCTGGCCGGCATGACCAGCGCCCTGGGGCTGGCCGACCAGGGATTCGAGGTGCACCTGGTCGAAAAGGGCAAGGACCTCGGTGGCATGGCCAGGCGGATCCACCGCACGTTGGAGGGCTTGGAGGTCCAGGAGTACTTGCGTGGTCTCGTACGGAAGGTCTACCGGCACCCCCTGATCCAGGTATCCCACGAGGCGACCATCCAGGATGTCGCGGGGTACGTCGGGAACTTCAAGACGACGCTGGAGTCGGAGGGCCGGGTCAAGGAGATCCAGCACGGTGCCGTCATCCTCGCCACGGGTGCCGCGGAGCACAGGCCCACCGAGTACCTCTACGGGGAAGACGATCGGGTCGTGACCCAACTCGAGCTCGAGGAGCGGATCGCTGGGGGCGACGAGAAGCTGCGGGGCGCCGACAACCTCGTGATGATCCAGTGCGTCGGTTGCCGACAGAAGGACCGCAACTACTGCGCCCGGGTGTGCTGCAGCCAGGCCATCAAGAACGCTCTCGAGCTGAAGGCGAGGAATCCCCAGATGGGGATCCACATCCTCTTCAGGGACATCCGGACCTACGGGTTCCATGAGGACTACTACCGCGAGGCAGCGGACAAGGACGTGCACTTTGTCCGCTACGAGCCACAGGACAAGCCCCAGGTCGCGGCCGCCGCGAACGAGGAGGGCAAGGCCGTCCTGCGGGTCACGGTGACGGATCCGATCCTGGGCCAGAGACTCGAGCTGGACGCCGACTTCCTGGCCCTGTCTGCCGCGGTCGTTCCGTCGGAAGACAGCGCGGAAGTCGGGCGCCTGTTCAAGGTCGCCATGAACCCCGATGGGTTCTTCCAGGAAGCCCACGTGAAGCTGCGCCCGGTTGACTTCGCTGCCGACGGCATCTTCCTGTGCGGCACCGCGCACTACCCCAAGCACATCTCGGAGTCGATTGCCCAGGCCTACGGCGCCGCGGGACGGGCGGGGACCCTTCTCTCACAGGAGACGGTGAAAGCTTCCGGCTCGGTGTGCGAGGTCAAGGAGCACGACTGCATCTCGTGTGGCGCGTGCATCACGGCCTGCACGTACGACGCCATCGAGTGGCGTGAAACGTCACAGGGCAAGAAGGCCCGCGTGATCCCGGTCCTCTGCAAGGGGGACGGCCTGTGCTGCGCGAAGTGTCCGACGAACGCGATTCTTCTGAAGCACTTCACCGACGAGGAAATCAACGCCCAGATCGACGCGGCCTTGGTCGCCCCCTAGGAGCCCCCGACCGTGCCGACCGAGGACGACGAGAAAGACAGGAGACGAGCGTGAGCGCCGGGTTCGTGTTCAAACCGAGGATCAT
>JAUXCH010000613.1 GCA_030618975.1 Planctomycetia bacterium | reverse complement strand
TGGCAAGAGACATGCCCGTGAATCCGATCTCAATGCGGCGCCAGATGCAGCTAATGCTGGAAGAACAACGCTATGCCGCCTTGCTGAGCACCTTCTCACCGGAGGGCATGCGTGGCCGGTCATTCGTTCGTAGCTTCACGTATCCGGAACAGGAAGACGTGATGGCGGACCTGTACTACTACCGCAGCCTCGCCTATTTACATGCCAACGATCTGGAAGCGGCTGAAGCTGATTTGAGGTTCATGAACGAGAAGCGGGCTCGGCTTGGCTACAGGTCAGGGGAGGCCATTCATGATCGCGTGTGGCTGCATCTAGGCGATTTCTATCGGATGCAGCTGGAAGATGACGGGCGAGCTCTCGACGCGTACGCCAAGGTATGCAGCCGTACCACCTGGGCCATCTACGGCCGCCCCCTGAAGCCGGTTTCGACGGGCGGGAGCGAGACGCTCGTCGCGGCAACCAAGGCCGCGTCTGAGATCCTGCTCGAGCAGGGCAAGGTCGAAGAAGTGAGGAAACTGCAGTTCAACTTGCTGAAGGCCCAGGCAGAGGCATGGGCCAGCCTTCTCGAGAGGTCGAACACGCTGTCGAAGTTCAGGGAGTTGCTGGCGCTTCCCGGCACGCCCTCGGAGGACGTCGAAGAGTGCGCGAAGCGCATCGAGCGTGGTGAGGGGGCTGTCCGTGAAGAGCTCGTTGCCGCTTTAGGAGGGATGGCAGCGGGTCTCACGGCCGATGCCAGGGACATCCTGGCAAAGGCTGCCGTTGCGCCTGACCCGGAGTTGCGCCAGACCGCGTTGCGCGCGCTGCTTGTCTTTGTGCCGGTTGGGAAAGCCGACGAGTTGCTGGTGAAGACAGAAGAGCAGATCCCCGCGAGATAGCCGAGCTACGAGTCAGGACCTTCGGCACATTCTGTTCGAGTTGCCGACGCGCCGAGGGGAGACGCTCCCCAGGCGCGATGGGGTTGCGCACGGCCCCCGAGATCGCTCCCAGGGGGCACTCCGAGGCCCGGGCTGCGGACGGGCACGCATTGCCGTGGATCCTCCGAAGGTTTGGGGCGTCCGGTCTCAGGCGCAGACGGCGCACCGCGCCGCCCGGTTGACCTCGAGTCTCCTGCGGCTGGCGTCCTGCTTCGCCGCAGTCAAGCGGTCCGGGATCTCCCCCCCTTGGCCGCGGCAGTTCTTCGATCACGTGAACCACGACATACTGATGAGCCGGGTAGCGAGGAAGGTGCGGGACAAGAGGTTGTTGAAGCTGATCCGCCGATACCTGACCGCAGGGATGATGGCGGGAGGCGTCGTGAGTCCGCGGGAAGAGGGGACCCCTCAAGGGGGACCGCTCTCACCCATCCTTTCGAACGTCCTTCTGGACGATCTCGACAAGGAACTCGAACGGAGAGGGCATCGCTTCTGCCGCTATGCTGACGACTGCAACGTGTACGTCCAAAGCAAGGCGGCCGGAGAGCGGGTGATGGCGTCCCTGACGCGATTCCTCGAAAGCCGGCTCCGATTGAAGGTCAACCCGGACAAGAGCGCCGTGGACCGCCCCTGGAAACGAAAGTTCCTCGGGTACACGGTGACCACGAATCGATCTCCCCGCCTGAAACCTGCGCGTGCGTCCGTCGCACGCGCGAAGGATCGGATCCGCGAGATCACGCAGCGCGGACGGGGCCGGAACATCAAGAGGGTGATCGATGAAGTGAATCGCTTCACCACTGGATGGGTCGGCTACTACCGTCTGGCGGATGTCGCCCAGGACTTCAAACTCCTGGACCAGTGGCTCCGCCGTCGCCTACGCAAGATCCTGTGGGAGCAGTGGAAGACGCCTCGAAACCGTTACCGCAAACTGGTACGCCTTGGAGTCAGGGCAGAGCGAGCGAAGAAAGCCACGGCAAATGGCCGTGGTGCGTGGTGGAACGCGGGCGCGTCACATATGCACGCCGCGGTCACCAACGATCAACTCGCAAAGTGGGGGCTCCGGACCCTTCTCACAACGCTCCGGACTCTGCAGTGGTCCACTTGAACCGCCGTGTACGGTCCCGTACGCACGGTGGTGTGGGGGGACGGGGAGGGTAACCTCCCCTCCCACCCGATCACCCCGCAAGGGACAACGCCCCCCTTGCGGGTGCCCGGTTCTGCCATGAGACTCGGTCCCGATGCGCGTTCTCCACTTCAGCGACGTCCACCTGCGTGAGCCCGCGGGAGCGGTTCCCCTTCGAGACTGGCTGGGCAAGCGGCTGATCGGGGGGGCGAACCTCCTCCTCGGTCGGCGGCACGCCTTCGACGACGCGCCGGCCAAGGTCCGGGCCTTGGACACGTTCCGGCGCGAGCAGGACGTCGACCTGGTGATCTGCACCGGGGACTACACGGCGCTCGGCACGCGGGGCGAGATCCAGCTCGCGCGCGAGGCCGTGGAGCCGTTGACGCGGGCGCCTCTCGGCTACGTCCACGTCCCCGGAAACCACGACCTGTATGCTCTCGACGTCTTGCGGCAGAAGCGCTTCCGCGAGCACTTCGGGGACACCCTCGCGACCGATCTCCCCGAGCACCTCGTCGACGGCGGGCCGTGGCCGATCGTCCGGTTCGCGGGAGACGACGTGGCCGTGGTCGCCGTCAACAGCGCCCGGCCCAACCCCCGGCCCTGGCGGTCCAACGGTAGGATCCCGGACGAACAGATCGAGGCGCTCGGGCGCGTGCTCGCGGACGAGCGGGTGCGGGGGCGGTTCGTCTTCGTCATCACGCACTACGCGCCGCGTCTGGAGAACGGCGAGCCGGACAAGCGGCTGCACGGCCTGGTCAACGCCGACGCGTTCCTCGAAGCGTGCCGCGACGTGTCGCCGGGGGCGATTCTCTGCGGGCACGTGCACTGGCGCTACTCGGTCCGGGTCGACGGCGTGAAGCCGCGCATCTTCTGCGCGGGCAGCGCGACGAAGACGGGCGTCGAAGGTCTGTGGGTGTTCGACGTCGAGGCCGGGCGCGCGCGAGCCACGCCCGGCCGTTGGGACGGCGATCGATACGTCGTCGTCGAGGACGAAGCGGTCGACGTGTCCGACTAGGCCCCGGCGTCCTTCGCGGCGCTCCTGAGGTCCCCGCCGAAGAAGAGGACCGTCATGCCGGTGAAGAGCAGCTCGATGCCGATGAAGACGCCGATCGCCCACATCCCGCCGAGCGGCCAGTTCATCATGAGCAGCACGCCCAGGAGGATGGCCAGGATGCCGCCGAAGAGCAGCCAGCCCCAGCCCTTCTCGGGCTTCACGACGAACGCGCCCTGGATCTGGAGAATGCCCCGCATGAAGAGGAAGATCGCGAGGAGGGTGCCCAGGAAACCCAGGCCCGCGAGCGGGTGCAGGATCACCAGGATCCCGCACACGAGGTAGAGGAGCCCACCGAGGAACGTGACGGCCCCGGCCCCGAACGAGTCTTCCTTGAAGGCCCCGAAGAGCCAGGCGCCGCCGAGGACGATCAGTACGACGCCGATGACCCACACGACCGCCTTGCCCGCGGCCAGCGGCGCCAGGATCGCCAGGATCCCGACGATGATCTGCAGGATGCCGAGGAACACCATCGAGCCCCCGGCCTGCTTGAGTTCCTTCACGTCGCTATCGGTCATCGTGCAACTCCCTCTCCCGGAGACAAGGTCCGGGGGCCAGAGCCTAGGCTGCGGGCGGGGCCCGCTCAACCCCCGCCGGGTCCTCAACCCCCGGACGGCGTTGACGGCTCCCGTACCGTCGTTCTAGCATTCGCGGGCCCGGGCCCGGGCCCGGGCCCGGGGCCG
>JAUXCH010000375.1 GCA_030618975.1 Planctomycetia bacterium | reverse complement strand
GAGGGCGTACACCGCGCGCGCCTGCTCGACCCACCAGGCGCTACGCCACCACGCCCAGAGCGCCGCCACGATCGTCGCGAAGCGGGCTGCGAACGTGAGGGCGAGGTCGCCGACGAGCTCGCGTAGCCTGCCCACGTCCCGCAGCGCGTGACCGGCCGCTGCGAGCAGCACGATCCAGATGAGCGAGAAGCGGAGCGAGAGCTGCGCGGTCGCCTCGATGATCGGCCAGGTGACGGATCCCGTGACGCCCGTGGTCAGCGTGGGATCGGCCTTCATCCCCACGAATCCAGCCGCCACGTCGACGGTGGAGAACGACATGACACCGCCCATCGCGTGGTGCGCGGCCGTGCGGATCGCGAGGAGGCCCACCGCCAGCCACGCGATACCGACACGCGTCTTCGGGGCCGGGAAGCGGGCGGCGAGGGCGGCGAGGACGACGAAGAGCACGAACGGCACGAACTCCCCGTCGAGCGCCATGAGCCGTCGGCCGAGCGCGACCGTGGTGAGCAGTCGCACCACCAGCTTCCCGTCCGGAGACCCACGGACCAGGGTCACGAGGAGGGCCGCGATCCCCACCAGGTTGGTGCCTCTCGAGATCAACGCCGTGGGCGTCTCCTGCAGCCGCACCGCGTAGGCGCCTGCCAGGGCCACCAGCGCCAGGACGAACCCGAGAACATCCTCGCGCGCCAGCCGCCGCGCTCGCGCCGCGACCAGGAGCACGAGGACCAGGAGCAGGCCCGTGACGAGCCACGCGGTGTCGCGCCGGGCGACGACCTCGAGCCAGTTGGTCTCGAGCCGGATGTCCGCGACGCGCGGCGCCACGAAGAGGACGGTCCCGACCACGGCGAGTGCGACGCGCTCGGCCAGGGGCCGTGCACGTGCCGCGCGCGAGAGGACGGCGTACCAGACGACGCCCAGCCCGACGCAGGCGAACAGGATCCTCAGGTCGACGATGGGATTGACGAACGGGCGCAGCGTGAGCGTGAAGCCCAGAGCGACGCCGCCGAAGGCGCCGACGAGGCCGGGGGACTGCCTCGCCCGCTCGGCCAGGCGTCGGACCAGGCGTCGCGGCCTCAGCAGGCAGGCACCCAACACCAGCAGGATACCGGCGGCGATCGCGCCCCGCAGGGCGGCCTCGCGCTGCGCCTCGGGGGTCGGCCAGTCCGGCGAGAAGGAGAGTCCGGCCGCCGTCACCACGGGGACCACGGCAAGGCACGCGAGCGTGAACCATGTGCCGCGGGGCTTCTCGCGAGCGGCGACGAACAGGACGATCAGGCATCCCACGAGCATCAGCAGCGCGGCCTGCCACAGCGACGTGTAGGCGAGCGCGGGGAGGCTCGCGACCAGGCAGTAGACGTTTGCGATGCGTCCGCCGCGACGCGAGACGTCGTCGACGCTCGCGAGGTGTACGGCGGTGACGAGCCAGAGCGCGGTGAGCAGGAGCGCGATCGTGGCGTGCAGCCACGAAGAGGGGTTCAGGATGCGATTCAGCTCCTCGACGAGATCGTCGTAGGATTCGCCCTTCTCCCCCACCATGCGACGCACCGTGACCTGCGCCCGCTTGCGCTCGATCGGATCGACGGTCTCGGCGCCGAGGCTGCGCGCGACGACGATTCGCGCCTGGATGTAGGCGTCCATCACCTCGACCTCGCGCTCAGGGGGCAGGTCCATGAGCTCGGGCGCAGGGGGCGCGTCGGCGAGCGGTGGCACCGGAAGACCCAGCAGTCCGGCGATCGTCGGGGCCACGGCGTACTGTGAGATCTCGACGGGCCCCACCTGCGCGACGCCCGGCCCCACCAGGACGAAGGGCGCGCGCCGGGCCGTCGTCTCCCCACCGCCGTGCGTGCCCGTGGGCGACACGCCGTGATCCGCTGCGATCAGGACGAGGGCCTGCGGATGGCGCTCGAGGAACGCCTCGACCACCGTGCGCACCTGCCGGTCGGCGATCGCGCACGCCCGGTGATACTCCGGACCCGTCGCTCCGCTCATGTGCCCCGTGTGATCGGGCAACGTCAGATGCAGGGTCACGACGTCCGCGCCCTCGTGGATCCGCTCCAGCATGAACGCCACGGCGCGCCCGTCGGTCTCCGTGTCCGTAGGCCCCTGGTCGGGGACGGCGAAGACCATCGCGGGATCGTAGTGCGACCGGCAGAACTGGTAGATGGTGGCGTCGCCGGCGTGCGCCGTCTTGGCCCCTCGATCCCGCAGGTAGCCGATCACGTTGCCCGGCACGGGATCCGCGTCGAAGTTCTTGAAGCTCGTGACGAGGTCCGGCGCTCGGCCCGTGAGGAGCGCGCGCACGCACGGCGCCGTGAGCGTGGGGTCGCCCGCCCAGGCGATCCCCCACGCGCCCCGCAGCGCGAACGACTGCAGCCAGGGCATGGGCGCATCCTCCTCCGCCCACGCCGACGCCTCGCGGAGGCCGTCGATCACGACGAAGCAGAGCGGCCGCGCCTCGGCGGTCGTCGCCCCCACCTCGGGCAGACGGAGCGGTGCCGGGCGATCCAGCCAGGCGCGCATCGCCAGGCGACCTACGACGATGAGGCCGAGCAGGACGAGGAGGACGAGCAGGAGGGCCTTCCGCCGGCTCGTACCCGGGTGCCCGGTCACGGGGCGCTGGGGCACTGGACGCGGAGACACGGGGCACGCGGCCACGGGACGCTCGCTCACGGGGCGCTCCCCCGCTCGAACCACGCCCATACGACGAGCGCGAGCCCGCCACCCACGACGAGGGCTCCCATGAAGACGCGCCACCAGTTCTTCAGCCGGACGCCGAACACGCCCGCGAGCAGGAGCAACGGACCGGCGACGCCGAGGATGTGAAGCCCCACGTCCGCCGTCGCCCGCACGTGGAGCCCCTTCTCGAGGATCGAGTAGGCGGCGGGCACGGCGATCGCCACCGCGCCGCTCAGGACGGCGAGCACGAGGGTCGGGCTGTGCGCACGCCGGAAGTGGTTCACGATGAAGTAGAGCGCCAGGAGGAGCGCGGTGACGGGGAGGACCCCGAGGACGATCGTGACGACGTGGATGGCCCGGGACGGCTTGGCCGGGGGCTCGTCTCCACCGGCAATCTCTGCCCGGCCGGCGTTCTCTGCACGACCGTAGGCCTCCGCCGTCTTCCCGGCCGTGCGCGCCCAGTAGAAGACGTCGAGTCCGGAGACGTAGCCCTGCTCCGCCGCGAGGTTCGCGAGCCGCAACCAATCCCGCCTGGACACCCCTTCGGGAACGGGGTGCACGGGTTTCTCGAAGCGCTCCTCCATGCGCTCGAGGTAGCGCTCGGCCTGCTCGCTCTCCACCGCGAGCCAGGGCAGGAAGAACGCCACGACGATCGCCGCGGACGCGAGCGTGCCGACGAGGCTCGTGATGCGCACGCGATCCTCGCCCGCCGGCGTCGGAGCGGACGACGGCGGCGGCGGCGGCGAGGGTGCGGACGGGGCGTCAGGGGTGGGGATCACGTGCGTGAGGGGCCTCCCGGTCTCCGCGGGCCCAAGGATAACGGGGCGGCCGCGCCCGTCCCCTCAGGGTGGCGGCGGGCAACATGCACGGCTCCCCCGTCCCCCAGGGGGGGCGGGCGACGAGCAGGGTGCGCGCGGCCCCTCACGGTGGCGGCGGGCGACCTGCACGCCGCGTCCATCCCCCCGGAGGGGGGCGGGAGACGCGGGTGCTTCGCCCGTACGATGGGACCATGCCCGCCAAGGCGATACGGGTTCGCGGTGCCCGGACCCACAACCTCGACGACATCGACCTGGACCTGCCGCGCGAGGCGTGGACGGTGGTGTGCGGCAGGTCGGGTTCCGGGAAGTCGTCGCTCGTGCTCGACACGCTGGGTGCGGAGTCCCACCGGCGGTTTCTCGGCACGTATCGTCTGGGCCGGATCCCGGGACTTCTCGACCCCACGGCGCGTCCCGACGTGGACCGGATCGAGGGTCTCCCTCCGGCGGTGACGGCCGGCTTCTCCGCACAGGGACCCGGCCCCCGACAGACGCTCGGAACGGTTACCGAGGTCACGCACGCGCTCAGGATCCTCTTCGCGCGCGTCGGACACCCCCGGTGTCCCACGTGCGGGGACGTGGTCGGCGCACGTACGCGGAACGAGATCACGGCGACGCTCCTCGACCTGGACGAGGGGACGCGCGTGGTCCTCCTGGCGCCCCGCGGGCACGGGCTCCAGGTGCTGGACGACGCGAGTCGCGACGGCTTCGTACGCGTGCGGATCGACGCCGGCGGGATCCAGCGGCTCGAGGACGTCGACACGGACACGGTGGACACGGACGCGCGCATCGAGGTCGTCGTGGACCGACTCGTGGTCAAGGGCGGCGCCGCCGAGCGCTTCGCCGCGTCCGTGGACCAGGGGCTCGACCTGGGGGGCGGCGTGCTGCGCGCGGTCGTGGGTGGATCCGACGCATCGGACACCCACCTCACCTTCGCGGACCGTCCCTACTGCGGTCGCTGCGACACCGCGTGGCCACGGCTCTCCCCGGCCACGTTCTCCTTCAACAGCCCGGCGGGCGCGTGTCCGACCTGCGAGGGACGCGGGACCGTGCCCGTGCTGGACCGCGAGCGCGTGCTGCCCAGGCGAATGCGCGTGCGACGCGTTTCGGCGCACCTCGAACGCCACCTGCCCCGCGCGGCGCGGGGTGCGCTCGCAAAGCGATTGGCGCAGACGTGGAAGCAGGCCGGTCTCGCGCCTGGGGACCGGGTGGCCGGGCTCGACGTCCGGACGCGTGACCGCCTCCTCGACGGCACGTCCCGCACCCGCGGACTGATGGACCTGCTCGGGGAAGGTGACGTACCGTCCGCTCTCGCCGCGCTCGAACCCTGCCCGGCCTGCGCGGGCCGGCGGCTCGCGCCGTTCGCCCGCGCGGTAGCCCTCGACCCGAGCCGCGCGCCGGCGACGGCCCTGCCTGCGCTGGAGGCGCTGGACCTGGATGCGCTCGACGCATGCCTCGAGACGCTCGCCCTCGAAGGCGCCGAGGGCGCGCTGGCCGAACCTGCGCGGGCCGACGCGAGAGCACGCATCGGCTTCCTCCGCGACGTGGGCCTCGCATACCTCACGCTCGAACGCGCCGCCTCCACGCTGTCGGGAGGCGAGCTTCGCAGGGCGCGTCTCGCGGCTGCGTGCGCGGCGCGGATGAGCGGCCTGCTGTTCCTGCTCGACGAACCCACCGCGGGCCTGCATCCCGCCGACCGGAGGCCGCTCCGGCGACGTCTGCGCGCGCTGGTCGACGAAGGAAACACCGTCGTCTGCGTGGAGCACGACCCGGACGTGATCCTCGACGCGGATCACGTGGTGGAGCTGGGGCCCGGGGCCGGCTCGGCGGGAGGGCGCGTAACGGCCGCGGGGGACGTGGCGACCTTCCTCGCCTCGCCCGACGCGGCGACCGCGGTCGCACTCCGTACGCCGCCGCCTCGGCCGCGCGAGCGTCCACGACACAGGGCGGGACGCTTCGAGATCGAAGGCGCTCGGCGGCACAACCTCCAGGGCGTGGACGCGGCGTTTCCGCTGCACGGTCTGACGTGCATCACGGGCGTCAGCGGCTCCGGGAAG
>JAUXCH010000975.1 GCA_030618975.1 Planctomycetia bacterium | reverse complement strand
GCATCGTGAAGGAGGTACGCTGCCCCGAGCACGATGAGGCCGTCCAGAGCATCACGTTCCGGGGCGGCGAGACGAGGCGTAGGCCCGCTGTGCCGGGCCCGTGCATGGCCGAGAACTGGACCTTGTGCCCTCGACTTGCGCATCGGAGGTCATGAGCATCGCTCTGAGGATAGGAGCTTCGCACGACCCTGTAGCCGCTGATCTCCGGACCCTGGGGATCCACCGCGGTTTGGCCGTGCTCCACCGCATCCCACGGGAACTCGTCGTACCAGTCGCTACACCACTCCTGGACGTTTCCGAGCATGTCGTAGAGTCCCCAGGGGCCAGGCACGTAAGAGGCCACGGGCGCGGAGAACCGGTGGCCGTCATCGCCCGGCTCATCGCCCGGCAACCACGACCTGCAGTCTCGGAACAGATCTGGGTCGTTTCGGTAGGTTCCGGCGTCGTAGCCGTTCTCGTAGACGTGCGCCTCTCCGTCCGAGCTGCCCCAGTAGTACCGTCCTGTGGTTCCGGCCCGACACGCGTGCTCCCACTCCGCCTCGGTCGGGAGCCGATACTCGCGCCCAGGGTAGGCCTGGGACAGCCACATGGCGAACCGTAGAGCCTGATCGTAGGAAACACCCCGTGCCGGCTGCCGGTCATCATCCCACCCGGTTCCGCTCTCATGCAGGGTCCGAAAGGACCGGAACTGGGCGTTGGTGACCTCCGTAACCTGGAGGTAGTACGGATTGGAGATCTGGACCGACTGCTGCTCTTCGTCGTCCTCGCGCCCTTCCTCACTCAGCGGCGACCCCATCAGGAACGTCCCCGCCGGGATCAGCACGAACCGCATCCCCAGGTCGTTCTCGAACGTCACGGGCACGCCGTGCTTCTTCGCCTCCGCGATCTGCTCCGCCGCGACCTGCGCCCAGGACGTGACCTCGACCTGCGGGGCGGGGTCGTCGCCGCAGGCGGTGAGGAGGAGCATCGCCAGGAGGATCAGTCGGACCACACGTCGTCCTCCGCACCGGGCAGGCCCTGCTGGGTGCACGAGCAGCGGCCGGTATCCCACGTCTACCGGCATCGGCTGCTCGCATACTACCGCGCACTGACCGCGGAGCTGGGCGTCGAGCCTCCCGAGGGACCCGCGCTGCCGGACGCGACATGCGTCGCCCCAGCGTTCGAGAACCTCCACGCACGTCGTACGCTTGGTCAGGCGAGTCCACCCGGTGGATCACCCACGCGGTGTCGTACCGAACCCGTGTCGTAGGAGAAGGTCTCGCTGGTGGTTCCGAGCACGCCGGTTCTACACGCGGCTCCCGATGGACGACGCCTGGGATGCGGTGGCGAAGATCGACGTGGGCTCGAAGAAGAAGGCGCGGAAGCGGCGCGCGGCTCCGGCGCGGTGGAGGGCGGCGGGGGAATGCTCGCCGCGCGATTGAGTCGGCCACTCGGGTCGTCGCGGGCAGAATGGCCCGATCGGGACGCGCGAGGGCGTAGAATCGAGGTCAGCTGCGAGGACAGGTGTGCGACGATTTGCTCTCCCCGTACTGGCTCTGCTCGCCGTGCTGCTGGCTTTGTGGTGGGGTAGCGGCGAGCGGGAATCCGCCCCCGCGCGCGATGGCGAGGTGGTCCACCGCGACGACTCCGCCTCAGAGTTCGTGCCCGGCGAACCGATCGCCGCCGAGGTGGAGGATGTTTCACCAGCGCATCTAGCCGGCTCGGGGCCGGTCACGCCGGCGGCAGAAGAGGGGGGTCGGG
>JAUXCH010000930.1 GCA_030618975.1 Planctomycetia bacterium | reverse complement strand
GCAGGTCGTCGATGCACCGCTGCATCAGGTCGTGTGCGAGCTCGGCATAGGGCGGCGCTTCCAGGATCAGGCGCGTGCCCACGTACGGTGCCAGGCACCATGCAAGGGACAAGCGGCAGACCTTCCCCCCCCAGGCGGTGCCTGGACCGGGCCTCAGCAGGGCAGGTCGTCGATGCACCGCTGCATCAGGTCGTGTGCGAGCTCGGCATAGGGCGGCGCTTCCAGGATCAGGCGCGTGTGGTGCCGGTGTGCCTCCCGGACCGAAGACGGGTGCATCCCTACCCGTTGTCCAATCTCCGCCCAAGGCTGTCCCGACAAGTCCCGCAGCAGGCCAATGAGCAGGAGGTCGGCCGCGGTGCGTCTCCTCGTCCCGGGTAGCGAGACGTCCTGGCCCATCCCTTCCAGCCTGAATCTCTCCAGCATGTCGACGACTTGCAGCGGGCCCACCACCGGGAGTCCCGGTCGCGTGCCGTCCGCAAGACTCGCCTTCCTCACCATCCAGTCCCAGACGCGTCCGGGGACCTTCGAGCGCAGATCGTCCAGCGGATCGTCCTCGTCGTCCGGGTGCGCGAGGCGGGCCTTGATCAGGGACGCTCGCCACCTGCGTTGCCTGGGAGTCCAGAGGCGCCCGTGTGGCTCGCCGTAGCCCAATCCCAGCGAATCCACCCATTCCGTCTCGAGCCACGGCGGACGGGAATCGCGTGCGTACAGGTGGGCGCTGCACCACTCGTATTCCTCGGGCGTGTCCGATAGCTCTGCCAGGACTGGGTTGTCGTCGTTGTAGAGGACCACGTTCTTGCGGTGCGTGAGGCCCTTGACACGCTTCGAGAAGAACCGGCCTCGCGCGAGGGGCCCATCGCGCTTGCGGGCGCGGTTGAAGCGCCGAGCGTGCTCGTTCTGGATGCGGCGGAGGGCGTTCGAGAGTCCCCCGAGGCTCTTCACGAGAAGGTGGAAGTGCGTCGTCATCAAGGCGAACGCGAGGACCAGGATCTCACCCCGGCGCACGGCGTAGGCCATGCGGGACTCGAAGAAGCGGTACTCCGCCCGCTTCTCCAGGTAGGAGCGCCGGGCAATCGCGCGGTTCCCTACGTGGTAGTAGGCGCCCTCGGAGTCGAGACGGTGCGGTCGTGCCATGAGGAGTTCCTTCCAACTCCTGACCGCACGAGTGGCCCGGGTGGTCACAGGAAAATCCGTGAATGGTGCCAGGGAGGACGGTGCCGGGCCCGCGCACGGGTGGGGCTGCGACGGACTGCGGCCAGCGCGCGGCGCTCACGGACGGCACGTGCGACCCGGCGCGGGGGGGAACGTAGTGGCGCTCGGTAACGGTGTCGGCACCGGTGTCGGTGTCGGTATCGGTGTCGGCGCCTGACCCCCGCTGGAAGGGGGAGTGCGAGCGGGCCTGTAAGCCGGGTTCTGTCGAAGGCGACCATCGATCCAGGACCGCCGTTGCCGACGGCCTCGAACGGCCTACCCGGGAGTCCTGACGGTACGGGCCGCACCGTGGAGCCCCCTTGCGGGAACTCCTCCTCCTCTATTTGGCCTTTCTCCGGACGGGGCTTGCCGTGCCGGCGACGTCACCGCCACCGCGGTGGGCTCTTACCCCACCGTTTCACCCTTGCCTGTGCCTCCCTCGCGGAAGGCCATCGGCGGTCTGTTCTCTGTTGCGCTTTCCCTGGGTTCGCACCCGGTGGGCGTTACCCACCGTCGTGCCCTGTGGAGCCCGGACTTTCCTCGAAGACCTCGCGGTCCTCGCGATCGCCCGGCCCGCTCGCTCGCGCATCCTACCAGTCGCGCCGCTTCTTGTTGTCGTTCCACCACTCGCGCCACTCCTGGGGGCGCGTGAGCGTCTGCTCGCCGGTGAGGGACTGGAGGGCGCTGCGGACGGCTTTGGCGTACACCTTCCAGTGCTTCTTCATCTTCGAGGCGATGACCTTGTCCTCGGGCGTAGTCTTCCGCCTCGATGGCGTCGTAGGCCTGCTTCAGCTTG
>JAUXCH010000305.1 GCA_030618975.1 Planctomycetia bacterium | reverse complement strand
TTCCTAAGACCGCTTGGCCTCCGACTTCAGGCCCAGGCCGAGGAGGACGACGGCGGCGCCGAGGAAGCGGCTCACAGCCCCTCGACGCCCAGCGTCGTCGTGACGCTGCGCTGGTGCGAGGGGATCCACACGGCCTTCTCCCAGGAGGCGCCCGCGCCGGCCACCACGTTCATGATCGAGGTCGGGTGCTCGGTGTCGTGGCCGCAGCCGCACAGGGGGCCGAACTCGTGCGAGAGGGTGAGCCCCACGGCACTCGAGAAGCCGTCGATCAGGCAGCGGATCTTGTTCGATCGGAAGTTGAGCGTGTGGTCCTCGCCCCACCGGTACGTGCCGTCGAGAAGTATGCGGTCCGCGGGGGAGAGCGGGGGGTCGAGCTTGTGCTGGACGTACATCGTGCGCTTCAGGAAGGTCGAGTAGATCGCCACCCTCCCCGAGCCGATCACCTGGCCTCCGGCTGCGGGGTGATCGCCCGCGACGATCCCCAGCCAGACGCGGGACCGCGGGAGGTCGGCGGACGGCTTCTCGGTCGCGAAGGTCATGCCCCAGGACCAGCCGGGGATGGGCGTGCCGTCGGGCTCGCGCCGAAACAGCTGGTGGGCGATGCGGATGGCGCGCCCGAGGATTTCGTCGCGCACCAGCCGGTCCAGCTCGGGGTCCTTGCCGTTCGTCGAGAGGCCGATCTCGAAGAGGTCCTGCTCGATCGTGCGGGTGTCGCCTGCCCCGTAGGTGAGGTACCCGACGCGTCCCTTCTGCTCGTTGATCTCGGAGGGAGGCGGGCGGCCGAACCCGAGCGGAGGTCCGCAGCCGGGCGTGGGCAACAGCCCGTCGGCCCAGATCTCGGCGCGGCCCTTGCGCACCACCCAGTAGGTGAACGGGAAGAACCGGATCCCGCGGTGGCGCTCGGTGGTCAGGGCGCCGAACACCCCGGTTTCGTCCTGCGACGCCTCGAGTGCCGCGCGCACCTTGGAGAACTTCGTGCCTCCGGCGGTCTCGACCGCGTTCAGGAGGCGCCGGGTGGCCTCGAACGCGCGGAGCGCCAGGGCGTCCACGGGAGCGTCCGCGCGCTCCAGCGCCTCGACCGCCTCTTCCCCCAGCCGACCTTCGAGCTCCGGATCCGGACCGTCGAGGAACAGGCTGCCCTCCAGGGCGGTGGGCGCGTGTCCCAGGATCGACTCGCCGCGATTGCCGTCGGCGAACAGGCAGCGGTGGGGTTTCCCGACGGCTTCGAGGGCCTTCGCGAAGGAGACGGCGTACCGCCCCGTGACCGCGGCGTAGATCCAGTCCACCTCCAGGGCGACGAGCCCGCCGGCCTCGGCTGCGCCGGCGTCGGTGTCCCAGACGTCGATCCCGGCGAGTGTGATGAAGCGGGAGAGATTCCGGGCAAAGCTCGTCGCGAGCGCCCGCCCGTGCGGCGTGTCCTCGTGCACCACGGCTACCCGCCGGGCGGCCAAGGGGGCCAGCAGGGCGTCCGCGGCCTGGACGGCCTCCGTGGCAGCGGACGGGCCCAGGTGCCAGACGCTGTCGCGGTTGCGGGTGAGATCGGGCCCGACACCGGCGAGGACGAAGACCGGGGTCCTCCGGAGGCCGCGGGCGGCTTTCCAGTACGCGTCCGCGAGGTCACCGGCCGGCGCGGCGACCACCCCTACGGGACGGGTTCGCTTCAGACGCCGGAGCGCCGCCGAGAGGCCGGCAGGCGTGCCGCCGTCGTCGAAGACCTCGACGCGGGCGCCCTCGACCCGGGAGGCGGCCGCGCGGGCGCCCCGGGCCATCGCCTCCAGCCGGCCCCCGTCCACGGCGCCACCGAGGACGGCCACCACGGGTTCGGGGGGCGGAGCCGCCGTGACCGGACGGGCGCCCAGACCGATCACCAGCAGCGCGAGCGCGAGGAATCGGACACAGGGCATGCGGGCACCCTCCACCACGGGCTCGGGGACGTCAAGCGTGCACGGGGTCCCTCGCCTCCGGTAGCATCCGCCTTCCGGGGGGCACAGGAGGCGGGTAGCCGTCACCGCCCCGATCCCCGCAGGAGAAATCGATGTTGATCCAGCGTCTTGGCCTCGCCCTCGCCTGCGTGTTCGCCGCCACGCTCGGGGCCTCGTCCCCCATGCACGCCGAGGGCGACCGATGCACTCGCCTCGACATGGAGGTCACCTGCCACGTCGAGCAGACGAAGGTGCTCGTCGCCGATCCGTTCACCGTCACGGCGCGCGTTCTCAACACGGGCGACGTCCAGCTCACCAACGTCAGGCTCGTCCTCCGCGGCGGATCTGGGACCCGCTGCGTGGGCGACGAGGAGCTCAACGTCGTCATCGAGATCCTCGATGTCGGCGCGAGCCGGGAGATCCGGGGTACCTTCACGTCGGACGGCGTGGGCGAACGCCGGATCGACGCCTCGGCGCGCGAGCAGCGCGGTTGGGCCGCTGCCGGGTGCTTCTGCGGTGTGGCAGTCGAGGGTCTCCCCGCTCTGCAGGTCGAGATGATCGACCTCGGCATCGACCGCGAGAAGGAGGGCATCTTCGAGGAGGGCTCCACCTTCCTCTACGTGCTCGACGTCCTGAACGACATGGGCACGGCGATAACCCCGGACATGAAGATCGTCTGGAACCTGCCGCCCGAGCTCGAGTTCGTGTCCGGCACCGGCAACCGCGGCGTGACCGTGACGGGCGACGGTCAGCTGGCCGAGTCCTCCGCCTTCGTGCTCGCACCCGACGAAGAGCAGAAGTTCGAGGTCGTCGTCCGGGTCATCGGGGTTCCGCCGCGGCACCTCGTGCAGACGCGCGCCTCGGTGCAGACGATCTCAGGGACCGAGC
Organism: Planctomycetia bacterium; assembly: GCA_030618975.1. Taxonomy (GTDB): domain Bacteria; phylum Planctomycetota; class PLA2; order PLA2; family JAEUHO01; genus JAUXCH01. The sequence continues at coordinate 3,569 of JAUXCH010000305.1, read as the reverse complement.
TCGCCGTAGAGACGGAGTCCACGACCCTCCGTCCGCCGATGGGCCGGTGATCGCGTCTACCGGATACCCGTCAGGTCGGCCACTGCGTACCCGTACCCCACGTCGGGGAACCGGTCGCGCAGGTCCTTCACCTCCTTGCGGACGTCGCGTGACCCCGTGATGGCGGCGTTCATCAGGTCCGCCATCTCGTCCATCTCCGCCGGGCCCAGGCCGTAGCGGGTCATCTCCTGCACGCCCAGCCGAATGCCGCGGGGGTTGAGCGCGTTCTTCGCCGGCTCGCCCGGCAGCAGGTTCATGTTGCAGATGATGTCCTGGTCGGAGAGCCGGTGGCTGACGGCCTTGCCGCCCCCGTGGTCCCCGACGTCCACGGCGACCTGGTGCGACTCGGTAAAGCCGAGGTCCGCGGCGGCCACGTCGAGGCCGCGCTCGTGAAGTGAGGTCGCCAGCGCCTTGGCGTTCACGATCGTCGCCTTGGCGTAGTCCGCGCCGAACTGCTCCATCTCGAGTGCGGCCACGAGGAGCGACGGCAGGCTGAAGAGGTGGTGGTTCGAAGAGGAACCGGGGAAGACGCCCTTGTCCATCTTGCGGGTGAACTTCTCGTCGGGGTTGCTGGACAGCACGACACCGCGCTGCGGTCCGAAGAACGTCTTGTGCGTGGACCCCGTGAGGACGTCCGCGCCCTCGGCCAGCAGGTCCTGGAACTGGCCGCCGCAGATCAGGCCGAGGACGTGTGCGCCGTCGTAGAGGATGTGCGTCCCGACCTCCTCGCAAACCTCCTTGATCTCGGTGATGGGCTCGGGGAAGAGGAACAGGCTTCGTCCGACGACGACCAACGGCGGACGCTCGTGTGCGATCAGATCGCGCGCGGCTTCCGGGTCGATCCGCCAGCCGTCCTCCAGCATCGGCCACGGGAGGATGCGGTTGGTCCGCTTGCCGAGGCTGCCGATCCGCGCGTGGGAGATGTGACCGCCGCTTGCCACGTTGTGCGCGATCGCGACCGCGCCCTGCGGTACGAGGCGGGAGAACACGGCCTCGTTCGCCACCGTGCCGGAGATCGGACGGACGTCCGCGTAGGTCGCGCCAAAGATGCGCCTCATGACCTCGGTCGCGATCGTCTCCAGCTCGTCGACGTACCGCGTCCCCTCGTAGTACCGGACGCCCGGGTGGCCCTCGGCGTAGCGGTGGAGGAGGTCGGAGTCGAGAACGCTACGCGCCGCCGGCGAGAGCACGTTCTCCGACGCGATGAGGTTCAGGCAGTGGTCGCGCCACGTATCCTGCTTGTCGAGGATCGAGCGGACGAGGCCCAGGATTTCGCGGGTCTTCTCGGGTGTGTCGACAGTCATGGGCGCGAGTGTAGCGCCAGAGCCCTCGAAGGCTCAGCGAGGGCGCCAGTCGTCCAGGGGGGCGCCTGCGGCGAGTCCCGCCGTGGCCCCCGCGAGCAGGCCGGGATCGCGCTCGCGGGTCACACCCTCAGGGGGTCCGTGGCCGCCTCGGAACCCCGGAGCCGGAGCAGCGCGAGCACAGCCTGCCGGCGCGTGTTTGCGGTCCGCGACGGGCCCGGGAGGCGCGAGGCCGACCTCGCCCACCCGTCACGCCCGGCTGCGCGGCGAGCGAGGAGGTCGACCCTTGGTCACCGGGACGACGGCAACGCGCAAGGAACCGATCCAGGTCCTCCTCGGCGGCGCCCGGTCAGACGCGGGCCCTGCGCCGGGCCTTCTTCACGGCGCAGAACACGAGCACGACGACGCCCGCGAGCGCCATGGTGAGAGACAGCTGCTGTCCGCGGGTGAAGATCCCGGTCGCACCCAGCAGGTGCGCATCGGGCTCGCGGACGTATTCGAGGAAGAAGCGGACCGTGCCGTATCCCAGGAGGAACGTCCCGGCGATCCGACCTCCGCCGACCCCCTTCTTCAGCATGAGCCAGCGGAGGAAGAAGAACAGCAGGAGTCCCTCGCCGAGGCCCTCGTAGAGCTGGCTCGGGTGGCGCAGCTCCGTGTAGAGCGGGTACGGGGTGCCCGCCTCCTTGGCCGCCTCCCAGCCTGCAGGACCGTCCCAGTGACGTGATTCGTAGAGCGGGAACCGCATGGCCCACAGCCCGTCCCACGGTCGGCCGTAGAGCTCCGCGTTGATGAAGTTGCCCATGCGCACGGCGAAGATGCCCAGCGGCGTCGCGAGACTGAGCCCGTCGAAGAACTCGCCGAGCGGCTTCTTCATGCGCCACACGTAGATCAGGTAGGCGATCAGGACACCCGCCAGACCGCCGTGGAACGACATGCCGCCTTCCCAGACCCGGTAGGACCGGCTCCAGTCGAAGTTCGGCAGGTGGATGCCGTAGAACAGGATCCACCCCAGCCGCGCTCCCACGAAGACGCCCAGGATGCCCCAGAAGAGCACGTCGGCGACCCGCTCCGGCTCCACGGGCCACCGCTTGCGCTTCGCCAGGCCGGTGAGCACCCACCAGGCAAGCGCGAACGCGACCACGTAGCTCACGCCGTACCAGCGGACGGTCACGGGTCCGATGTGGAGGAGATCGGGGTCGATGCGCAGATACGGGATCTCGGCGAGATGCAAGTCGAACTCCAACGGGAGGTGCGGCATTGTGCCTTCGAAGAAGGGAGCGCCGTGTCAGATCCTGAGCCGCGCGTAGCGCCGCCGGCCGACGCGCAGGACCTCACCGCCCGCGAGCGAGAGTCGGGCCTGCCAGTCCTCGACGCGCTCCTCGTCCAGGTGCACGCCCCCGCCCTCGACCAGCCGGCGCGCCTCGCCCGTGCTCTTCACGAAGCCGCACGCCTTGAGGAGGCCCACGATCCACCAGCGTCCGTCGTCGCCGGGAGCCCCGGCGTCCTGCTCGGGGATCTCGCTCGGCGCAGCGTGGCGGCTGAACACGCGGAGGAACTCCTCGCGCTCCCGGGCCCCCGCCTCCGCGCCGTGGTAGCGCGAGACGACCGCTGCGGCCACCGTGAGCTTGGCGTCGCGCGGATTCTGCCCCGCGAAGCCCGCGATCTCCTCCTCGCCCAGATCCGTGGCGAGCCGGGCGTACTTCCCGATGCTGTCGTCCGCGATGCGCATCACCATGCCGAACTGGGTCCGTGCGTCGTCCTGCACGCCGATCGCGTTCCCCAGGCTCTTGCTCATCTTGGCCTGGCCGTCCGTGCCCTCGAGGAGCGGAGAGATGAGGCTCACCTGGGGCGGCATGCCCTCCTGGGCCATGAGACGCCGTCCGACGTTCAGGTTGAAGGTCTGGTCCGTCCCGCCCAACTCGACGTCGGCCTTCACCTGCACCGAGTCCCAGCCCTGCATGAGGCAGTAGATGAACTCGCGCACCGAGATGGGGTCGCTCTTCTTCCAGCGGTTCTCGAAGCTGTCGCGCTCCATCATCTGCTGGACGGTCATGCGGTTCGTCAGCGCCAGCACGTCGAGGAAGCTCATCTTCGAGAACCACTCGCTGTTGCGTCGCAACTCCACCCTGTCCATGTCGAGGATCAGTCCCAACTGATCGATCCAGGTCACAAGGTTCGTTTCGATCTGCTCGGCGGTGAGCATCGGCCGGGTCTTGTCCTTGCCGGACG
>JAUXCH010000793.1 GCA_030618975.1 Planctomycetia bacterium | reverse complement strand
CACCGGCTCCAGGCGTGCACGCTGGAGCCCAGCCGCTGCACCTCGGCCTGGGCCAGTGCCTGCCCATCCTGGATGCGCCCCGCGTAGGAGACGAGGAGGTCGCGCACGGTCGGTTGGACGTCCTCGGGCACGTCCTGGAGAAGGCGGATGACCTCGGGGAATCCGCGTGGATCGCCGATGCGCTCGAGGCCCGCGGCCGCGGCGAGACGGATGCGGATCTCGTTGTCCCGGATGAGAATCATCAGGAGGTCGTAGCACCCGGGTCCGCGCAGCGCGCCGAGCGCGCTCGCCACGTGCAGTCGCACGAAGGGATCCCGGTCCGCGACGATGCCGGAGAGAACGAGCGCGGCCTTCTTCTGCATGGCCGGATCGACGCCGCGGCCCGTGCGCCAACGGGCCTCGACCACCTTCGCGAGGGCGAGCGGCGCATAGCGACGCGGCGCCGTCGCGTTCGCGGTTGCCATCTTGAGGAGCGGCGCGAGCGGTGTATCGGGATCGGCACGGATCTTCAGGGCGATCAGGGCGTTCCCCACGAGTTGCGGATCCGTGTCGGCGAAGCGATCGAGGAGGGCGGTCGTCGCCTCGCGCCGTGCGGAGAAGCCGAGCCCGCTGACGGCCATGTACTGCAACCGCATGCCCAGGACGCCACGCGACGCGGTGACGAAGTCGGGAAAGGCCGCATCGACGTCCGACCGGATCTGCGCGGCGAGCGCGTCCGCCTGGTCGGTTCGCGTGCTCGCCTGCGCGACGTCCCACTGCGCCACGAGCATGTCCACCTTGTGGAAGCGCAGCATCCGCGGGTCGTCGGGCGACAGGCTCATGGGGCCGGGCCCGGGCCGGGAGGGCGTCGGCGGCGGTGCGGCGCCCCCTTGCCGGCAACCCGTAAGCGCCAGGAGCAGGACGAGAAGCCACAGGCGATTCGGCGTACGGGGTCTCGAGCTGACGGCCATGGGCTCCTCTCGCTAGTCCGCCTGCATGGGCGGCGCTCCTTGGAAGGCGGTGGGCGAGCCGTTCTTCCCGTCCGACCCCGGCAAGTTCGCGGTGATTCGCTCCCGAAACGTGTCGGGCAGTCGCCGGAGTCGCCCCCGGACGTCCGTCGAGGCGAGGACGGTGTATCCGCTCGCGAGCAGGGTCTGGTCGCGAAGGAGCTCGTAGTCGAAGCGCACGCGAACGGGGCGGAGCCCCGTGATCCGGGTCCGGACCGTGTGGAGGTCGTCGTACTGCGCCGGCCTGTGGTGCTTCACGCCCGTCTCCACCACGACGAGCAGGGTCCCCTCGTCCTCGAGTCGCCGGTACGTCCCGCCGAGCGAGCGGAGGTACTCCGTACGGCCCTGCTCGAAGTAGACGAGATAGTTCGCGTGGTAGACCACGCCCATGCGGTCCACCTCCCCGTAGCGGACGCGGACCGGCGTTTCGTGCACGGGAGGACCCTCGCTCATCCGCGCGATTATCAAGGGAGGAAACCCCACGTGGGAGATATTCTGCGTGGCCCCATGGCGCCCTTCCCCCCCCGTCCGTCGCATACGCCCCGTCGACGGCCCCCCGCGCTGATCGCCTTCCTGGGCTGGTTGGTGCCGGGCCTCGGGCAGCTGTTCCTGGGGCGCCCGCTGAAGGCGACGCTGTTCTTCGTGGCGATCCTCGCCACGTTCCTCGTCGGCTACAAGCTCACCGGGTTCACCGCGGTCGATCCCCGGCACTTCCGCTTGGACTTTGCGGGCCAGATCCTCCTCGGCCTGCCGACCCTGGGCGCGCTGGCGGTCGGCGCGGGCCCCGGGCTCGAGTCCGTGCCACCCTTCTTCGAGGTCGGGCGGCTCTACGTCCTCGTGGCGGGGCTCCTCAACCTCGTCGCGGTGTGCGACGCGGTCGGCGAGGCGATCGCGCAAGACCGCGAGGTGCTCGCGCTGCGCCTCGATCGCATGGCGCAGGAGGCCGCAATGCGAGAGACTGCAATGCGAGAGGCTGGGATGCAGGATGCGGGGGCACGGGGGGCGATCGACGAATCGCCGCGCGAGACCGGGCCGACCACCGCCGAACCGGCCCTCCCGGGGTGGGAGGATCCGGCATGACGCTGGCCGACCTGCTCTGGTTTCCGCCGCTGATGCTCGCGGTGGCCGTGGTCGTCGGGACGGCGGGGCGGCGCCGCGGGGAGATCGCGGTCGCCATCCGGCACACGTTCGTCGCGCTCGTGCTCGGCGTGACCGCGGTGGCCGCCGTGGTGCGCATCCTCGTGATCCTCCTGGCGTAGCCTCGGCTCGGAGGGGCTCACACGCGGCGGAACCCGACTCCGGGAACGCGAGCGATCCGGCCGTCGAGCTCGAGCCGTGCGAGGGCCGTCGCCACGTCGCCGGGGAGCAGTCCCGTCCTGCGGCAGATCTCGCTCACGGCCACGGCCTCCGTCTCGTCGATCACGCCCCACACGGCGAGCGGGGCCCCCGACTGCGGCGGTGGGCGGTCGTCGACGGGGCCGGCACCCCCACCGGGACCCGGCTCGCGTCCGAGCGCCGCGAGCACGTCCCAGGGGCCGTCGCAGAGCGCGGCCTCGCCGTTCTTCAGGAGCCGGTGGGAGCCGCGCCAGGCGGCCCGTCCGGCCGGACCCGGGGCGGCGAGCACCTCGCGCCCCAT
>JAUXCH010000160.1 GCA_030618975.1 Planctomycetia bacterium | reverse complement strand
TATACTTCTTAGCATTGTCCCACGCGCCACCGGCATTGGACATCATCAACGCCAGCAAGAATCCGGTTGCCGACCTCGATCTTCTCGCCACGGTTGGCCCGGTTGAGGAAGGAGGTTCCCGTCCACACGTTCTCGGCGTCCTCGCCCTCGACGCCGAGCAGGCGCCCCTTGTGGGCACCGATCCCCACGAAGACGGCCGCGTTCTCCTTCCGCAGTTCCTCGATGGGCAGGTCGGAACCCACGGCCGCGTTGCACTTCAGCTCCACGCCGAGGTCCAGGATGCGTTGGACCTCGGCGTCGATGATCTCCGGCGGCAGCCGGTACGGGGGGATCCCGTAGCGCAGCATCCCGCCGGCCTTGGGGAAGGCCTCGTAGATCGTGACCGGATACCCACGGCGCGCGAGGTGAGCGGCGCACGAGAGACCGGCGGGCCCCGCTCCGATGACGGCGATCGTTTCGGCCTGCCGTTCCTCGGTCACCCTCTTCAGCGGGAGTCCGTGTTCGATCCCCCAGTCCCCCACGAAGCGCTCGATGTTGTTGATGCCGGCGGGCGTATCCACCGAGTTCCGGTTGCAGTCCGTCTCGCACGGATGGGGGCAGACGCGACCACACACGGCCGGCAAGGGGTTGTTCTCGGTGAGCTTGTCGAAGACCTCCTGGAAGGTCTCCTCGCGCTTCCGGCCGTGCTTCTCCCCGTCCGCGATGAGGGTGAGGATCCCGCGGATGTCCGTTCCCTGGGGACACGCCGCCTGGCACGGGGGCGTCTTGGGCACGAACTGCGGACGGCGGGCCGAGAACCCCGCTCCGGTCGTAACGCCGGATCCACGGGACTTGCCGAGCTTCTTCTTCTTGACGCGCTTGATGCCCATGGGTGCCGTCTCTCCTGGGTCACGGGTCCGAGGCCGTCGGGTCGCTTACCACCCGTACGGATAGAGATCCCGCTTGATGTCTTCGAGTCCTTCGAGCATCCGGTGGTGCTTCTCCTCGTCCGCCAGCAGGTAGGACAGGAAGAAGCGGACGATGGGATCGCGGGTGCTCTTTCGTGCTGCGTGCGCCTTCGCGATCGAGGCGCGCTCGAGCTTCTCGTGCTCCTCGATGCCGGTCCAGATCTCGCCCACCTCCTCCGGCGTCAGGCTGAAGGCCTCCTTCGTCAGGCCGTCGAGCAGGATCGCCTGGACCCGGCGGTGCTGCGACGAGTCGTGCATGATGATGCTCATCACCTGGCGCAGGAGCCGGTTCTTCGTTTGCGACCGGAGCTTGCACAGCGTCCGGATGCCGGAGTCTTCGAGATCCTGCCACTCGCGGAGCACCTGTACGAGCTCCTCCATGTCCTCGCGCTGGGTTCGCTTGGGCTCGGTCATGCCGTAGGGCTCCCACAGGGTGTTTGACCGCTTGCCCCGATCCGGGCCCGCTCGACCAGCGCGGGGGCCCACGACGGGGTCCCGAGCGCGTGCAGGTGGATCCAGCTCGCGTAGACGTTTCCGGCGACCAGCCCGTCCCGCCCGAACCGGCTTCCCGTGCCGCGACGGACGTCGAGGGCCAGGTCCCACTCGGAACTGTCCACGCCGGAGCCGGCCCCGTCGGGGTCGGCGGGAGCGATCCGGGAGTAGTGGAACTCGTGCCCCCTCAGTACCGTGCCCCGCGGGAAGAAGGGGTTGTCGCGATCCGCGACCGCCTCCACGTATCCGTGTCCCTGCGGCCTCCGCGACACCTCGACGTCCACGTCGAGCACGCCCGAGAGATCGAAGCGGCGACCCTCGTGGAGGACGGATCGCGAGAGGTAGATCAGCCCGCCGCACTCGGCGTAGATCGGCAGCCCGTCCCGGGCCGCGACTCGAACGGAGCGCAGCATGGACCGGTTCTTCGAGAGCGCCGGCGCGTGCGTTTCCGGGAACCCGCCGCCGATGTAGAGCAGATCCACGTCGGGCAGGCGCTCGTCCTCGAGAGCCGAGACCGGCACCAGGTCCGCGCCCGCTTCCCGCAGCGCCTCGAGATTCTCCGGGTAGTAGAAGGTGAAGGCCGAATCGGAGAACAGGCCGACCTTCACGCGGCGGCCCGCGGCCGTCCCGATCGAAGTCTCCTCGACCGACGCGCCGGATTCGGGAGGCCCGCTCGTGCCCGGGAGCCGGGCGATCTCCAGGATGGCGTCGAGGTCCGCGTGTTCTCGGAGCACGGCCCCGAGCCGCTGGGCGACCTCGCCCATCCGGTCGTGCTCCTCCGGGGGGACGAGGCCGAGGTGCCGGTTCGGCAGGAGATTCTCGCCTGCGAGCTTGGGAATGGCTCCCAGCACCGGGACACCCGTCGCCGCCTCGATGGCCGAACGCGCCTCGAAGAGGTGGCGAGGTCCCCCGACGCGATTCAGGACGACGCCCGCGATCTGCACGGTCGGATCGAGCGCCTGGCAGCCGACGACGAATGCCGCGGCCGTTCGTGTGGTCTTCGTGACGTCGACGACGAGGAGGACCGGCGCGCCGAGGAGCTTCGCGAGGGCCGCCGTGCTCGTGCCGTCGAGCCCGTCGAAGAGACCCCGGTTCCCCTCGATCAGGGAGACGTCGGCGGTGGCGGCGTGTCGCGCGAACGACTGCCGTACCGCTTCCGCCCCCATGATCCACTCGTCCAGGTTGCGGGCCGGACGGCCCGCGGCGCGCGTGAGCCAGGCGGCGTCGATGTAGTCCGGCCCCTTCTTGAAGGGCTGGACCTCGACGCCGTCCTGGTGCCACGCGGCCGCGAGCCCCAGCGAGACCAGGGTCTTGCCCGAGTCTCCGCCGGCTCCGGCCACCACCAACGGCACTACTTCTCCTCACCTTCCTTGGGCGGCAGCTCGATGTACGAGCCACCGAAGTAGGTGTAGACGCAGCGCTCGGACTCGATGAGGATCCGGATCGCCAACTTGCAGAGCTTCTTGTCCACGCGATCTCCGTAGAGCTCGCGCATCATCTTGGTCACGTCTCCAGGCTTGAGCTTCTTCAGCCCCTGGGCGTCCGCGATCTGCTTGTACATCGCGTCCGCGACTTCTTCGACGCTGACTTCGTCCGACATGGGAACCTCCCGGCCCGTCAGGGCCTACCGCACGAGGTGCATGGACCGCTTGTAGGTCAGGCCCGCGTGCTTGAAGTCGTCGATGTGCTCGGGATGGAACTCGAGTCCCGCCATCTTGAAGAAGCGGGGCCAGGTGATACGGTCGATCCACTCGCCCATCCGCTCGAAGGGCCGGGCGTTGGCGGCCCACAGCTCCACGAGATTCGAGACGGCGGACGTGACCTCGGGCCAGCGCGGCGGGTTGTTCGGCAGGAAGGGAATCGCCAGCTTCGAGAACTGAGGCTCGGTACGGGCGTTCGAGACCTTGCCGCCCACCCAGATCGAGATGCCGTCGGTGTCCGGGTCGTTCATGGGCATCGCGGGGCAGACCGTGAAGCAGTTCGCACAGAACATGCACTGCTCCTCGATCACCTCGACGGTTCGGTTGCCGTCCGCCGTGACGGGCCGGATGGCCGCCGTGGGGCAGGACGCCACGACGTTGGGGATCTCACAGACCTTGTTCACCGTCGCGAAATCCGTCTTCGGGGGCCGCGTGTGGACACCCAGGATCGCGATGTCCGAGCAGTGGACGGCGCCGCACATGTTCAGGCAGCAGGCGAGGGCGATCCGGAGCTTGCCCGGGAGGTCCATCTTCTCGAAATGCGGGAATACCTCGTCCATCACGGCCTTGACCACACCCGATGCGTCGGTGGCCGCGGAGTGGCAGTGGATCCACCCCTGCGTGTGGACGATGCTCGAGATCGAGTTCCCGATGCCGCCGATCGGGTGGCCGATCTCCTTCAGGCCGGCAATCAGGGGTTCGATGTTCGCCGAGTCGGTGAGCAGGAACTCGATGTTGTGCCGGCTGGTGAAGCGCAGGTGGCCCCCGCTGTACTTGTCCGCCAGGTCCGCGATCTCGCGGATGCGGTAGATGCTCATGAGCCGGGCGCCGGCCGCGCGCACGGTGAAGAGCTTGTCGCCCGATTCACCGACGTGGACCATCACCCCGGGCTTCAAGACCTCGTGGTACTTCCACGTTCCGTAGTTCTTCTTGATGATCTCGGGCAGGAACTTCTCGTAGTGCGGAGGGCCGATGTCCGTGACCCGTTTCGTTGCTTCCGCCATCTCTGTTCTCCTATCTCTCGTTTCTCGTTCGTGGGAAGGTGTGGCAGAAAGCTGGCACTACTTGTCCTCTTCCTCGTCGTCGCCCTGGTTGTAGAACACGTACGGGTTCTCCCGCGGGTGCGCGACCATCTCGGCCACCGGCTCGAGACCGATCGCTTCCAGGAAGTTCGCCATGCCCACGCGCTGGATGAACTCGCCCACGCGTTCGCGGTTCTTGCCTTCTTCGCCCCAGACCTCCCAGATCTCCTCGACGAGAGCCTGGAGGTCCTTGAAGTCCTCCTCGTTGTCGATCTTCAGGAAGGGAATCAGCACGGAGGAGAGCAGCGCGCCCTCGACGATCGGGGCCTTCGAACCCAGGAGGATCGTGGCGCCCCGGTCCTTCCCCGGCGCCAGCGCCTTCGGCATCGCGTTGATGCAGTGCATGCAGCGGCGGCACAGGTCGTTGTCGATCGTGAGCTTCTCGCCGTCCCACTCCATGCACTGGCCGGGGCAGTTCCCCACGACGTCGCGCTGGATGTTGAGACCCTTGTCGGCGTACTCCTTGACGGCGGCGTCGTCCTGCTGGATGTCGTCGCGCCAGGTGCCGATGATGGACATGTCGGAGCGGGCGATGGAGGCCACGCAGTCGTTGGGGCAACCCGACATCTTGAACTTGAACTTGTAGGGGAACATCGGACGGTGGATCTCGTCCTGGTAGTCCATGGTCAGCTGGTAGCAGACCTTGAGCGTGTCGTAGCACGCCCACTCGCACCGGGCCGGGCCCACGCAGCAGCTGGGCGTCCGTACGTCGGAGCCCGAGCCGCCGATGTCGAATCCCACGTCGGTCAGGGCCTTGAACGTGGGCTCGAGCTCGTCGGTGGTGGTCCCGAGCAGGATGATGTCGCCCGTGGAGCCGTGCATGTTCGTGAGACCCGAACCGTGCTCTTCCCACAGATCGCAGATGTCACGCAGCGCCTTCGACGTGTAGAACCACCCCGAGGGCTGATTGATGCGCAGCGTGTGGAAGTGGGCGATGCCCGGGAATTCCTTGGGGAGGTCGGAGTACCTCCCGATCACGCCGCCGCCGTATCCGAGCACGCCTACGATGCCGCCGTGCTTCCAGTGCCCGATCTTCTCCCGGTAGGAGCGCTCGAGCTGCCCCAGGAGGTCCTTGCACGAGTCCTTGTGCAAGGCCGCGTTCTTGATCTCCGTCACGAAGCTCGGCCAGGGTCCCTTCTCGAGATCGTCAAGAAGGGGGGTCGCCGGTAGTTCCGCCATGCCGAAGTTCTCCTCGCTCACTTGGGTCTGTTCGCCGCGGTCCCCCTGGGGCCGCCGGCGCCTCGCATTTCCCTGGTCCAGTTCGCGCACCCACCCCCCGGGAGATCTCTGGCTCGGGGGGGGGCAGGGGAGTCACACGCCGGGCTCGAACCCAGCGCGCTCCTGGCGCACGAACCGGCCACTGACCGGTGCTGCAGATCGCCTTGCACCATCTGCGGCGAAGTGGCAAACCGTACGCCAAACCCGCGCGCGAAAATCGCTGCCGGCACCCGTCCTAACTCGTTGCGGGTCAGCACCCTGCGACCGTCCGGCTGGGGCTGGTCCGTCCCGGTGCCCGGAGGTGGGGGAGGTCACGGTGTGACTCCGGCGCCGAGCCGCTCCGGCTTGCGTCTGTAACTTGCTCGTAGAGCACGACTTACGATTGAGCCCTGGCGCCCGGGAGCCCCGTGTTACGTATGGGTAGCGCCAACGTAAGCCCCGATCCCCGAGGGAGTTAGACTGAGCCGCCCCTCCTCTGGGGCCCCTTGCCCCCGTCCCCTCGACGCCGCGTTGTTGCCAATGTGCTACGCAAGTGATCCGGCACCCTCGAACTCGCCGCGGATCCTCGCGTGACGGGGAGCCGAGCGACCAGGATCCAGGTCAGAGCCGGGGGCCTCATCGTGGCCGTGGGATGCCTCGCCGTGGTCGTGGTGGCCGCGACGGGCTGGGTGGAAGTCCAGGACGCCGTCCTCCTCGTGGGAGCCGTGACCGGGGCGAATCTCCTCCTGATGATCCTGCTCGTTCGGCAGTCGGTGAGCGCTCCGGACGAGCGGGCCCGGAGCGTCCCCGCGGTCGGTGAGGGGCCCGGGGGCGCACGCGGGCCGTCCGAGGAGATCGGCCGGACGCAGGCGGGCATCGAGAAGTTCGCCGCACTGGGCAGACTCTCCGCGGGCGTGGCCCACGAGATCAACAACCCGCTGGGCGGGATCCTCACGTGTCTCGAGTCGATGCGCGGCCTGGAGCCCGGCTCCGAGCGGTGGGAGGAGTACCTGACCCTCGCGAGGTCGGGCCTGGAGCGGATCGGGACGATCGTGCGCCGGCTGCTCTCCTTCTCCCGGCAGACGGCCGTGGAGAAGTACGACCTGGACCTCAATCACGTCCTCCGGGAGGTGACGACGCTCTCGGCCTTCCACCACGGACACGCGGAGGTCGAGGTGATCCACGAGGCGGGAGAGCTACCGGCCGTCCATGGATCCTCCGATCTCCTGAACCAGCTGTTCCTGAACCTCGTCCTGAACGCCCTGCACGCGATGTCCGAAGGAGGGACGCTCCGGATTCGCACCTGGGCGCGAGACGGGGAGGTGCTCGCCTCGTGCGAGGACACCGGGCCCGGCATCCCCGAGGAGCACCTGGAGAGGGTCTTCGAACCGTTCTTCACGACGAAGGACGTCGGCGTGGGTACGGGGCTCGGTCTGTCCGTGGCCCTGGGCATCGTGGAGTCGCACGGAGGCAGCATCCACGTCGAGAACCGGAGCGAGGGGGGGGCCCGCTTCACGGTTCACCTGCCGGCGGCCGGCTGCGGTGGTTCCGGGAGCGACGGCGAGGAGGGCGATCGATGACGAAGGCCAGGCGCAAGCTGCGCGTGCTCGTGGTCGAGGACGAGCCGATCCTGCGTCGAACGGTGGCGGACCGGCTGAGAGACGAGGGCTACCTGGTCCGGGCCGAGAAGGACGGGATGGCCGGATTGAACGCCTTCCGCCAGGAAGCCTTCGACATCGTGCTCCTGGATCTCGTGATGCCCCGCCTCGACGGAATGAAGGTCCTCGAGGAGATCCGTGCCGACGCGGCGGACGTCCCCGTGATCATCATGACCGCGCACGGCACGGTGGAGACGGCCGTCGAGGCCATGAAGCTGGGCTCCAGCGAGTTCATCACGAAGCCGTTCCAGTTGGAGGAGCTCAGCCGGCGCATCGCGCCCCTCGCCGACGTCATCCGCCTGAAGGAGGAGAACCTCCGACTGAAGGCGGCCGTCGGGACCCGGCCGATGATCGGCGAGAGCCGTGCGATCCGGGAGGTCCTGGAGCACATCTCCATCGTGGCGAACACGCACGTGACGGTCCTCGTCACGGGCGAAAGCGGGACGGGCAAGGAGCTCGTGGCCCGGGCGATCCACGATCAGAGCGAGCACGCCGCCGGCCCGTTCGTGAAGGTGAGCTGTCCCTCGCTTCCCGACACCCTCCTCGAGGCCGAGCTCTTCGGTCACGAGAAGGGCGCCTTCACCGGGGCCCACAAGCGGAAGCTCGGGCGCTTCGAGCTGGCGGAGGAAGGGTCCGTCTTCCTCGACGAGATCGGTGACATTCCTCCGCTCACCCAGGTGAAGCTCCTCCAGGTCCTCCAGGAGCACGCCTTCGAGCGCGTCGGGGGCACGAAGACGATCACGCCCCACACGCGGACGATCTGCGCCACGCGTTTCGACCTCGAGCAGCTCGTCGACGAAGGGAAGTTCCGGGCCGATCTCTACTACCGGCTGAACGTGGTGACGATCACGGTGCCTCCGCTCAGGGATCGCCGCGAGGACATTCCGCACCTCGCGCAGCACTTCCTGACCCGGGCCAACGAGAACATGGGGAGGCAGGTGGACCGGATCTCTCCGTCCTGCATGAAGCTCCTGATCTCCTACCACTGGCCGGGCAACATCCGCCACCTCGAGAACACGGTCGATCGCGCCGTGATGTTCTGCCGCTCGAAGACGGTCACGATCGGGGACCTGCCCCCGGAGCTGCGCGTCCACCGGCAGAAGACCAGCGAGGTCTGCCCGAACGACTTCGACCTGCACTGCCACGTCCGCGAGACGGAGCGGGAGTGCATCTACCAGGCTCTCGAGCACACGGGCGGGAACCGCTCCCGCGCCGCGATCCTCCTGGGGATCTCCCGGAAGCGACTGTGGGAGAAGATGAAGCAGCTGGGCGTGCTGGTCGACTGAGAGGGCAAGCTACCGCCCACCTCGCCCCGCCGGTGGCCTGGGCAGCCCCTCCACGCAGGAGTCCGCGGCGACCGGTCGCCGCTCGCAAAGGGGATGGTGGGAGGGGCACGCGACCGGCATGGACCGCCCGAGTCGGTTGTGTATCGCATGCAGCACGAAACACGGCGACCGGTCGCCGCCCCTAGGAAGGCTGATAATAGGGGGTGAGTTCTCCAAACCGGGCTCAGAGCGGTCGGTGGAGGCGCTCCGGTGTATCGCAGGCGATGCGCCCTCGTTCGATCTCCGCAGGTCGATTGCGGAGCGTGAACGGCACGAGCAGCTCGAGCAGCGGCGACCGGTCGCCGCCCTGTACACGTGCCCGACCGGACGTGAGCGGCAAACGAGGAGGTCCCGTCCGAGCCC
>JAUXCH010000002.1 GCA_030618975.1 Planctomycetia bacterium | reverse complement strand
GCTCTCGCGCGGCCAGGTCACGATGCCCAGGCAGGCTCCGGCGAAACCGCCCTCGAGGAGCCGCGGGACGTCTGCGTGGCCGAGGAGCGGCTGCCCCGGGATGCCCCGCGGGTGCTTGCGTCTCAGGTCCACGCCCAGCAGCCGGTGCTGCAGGATGGAGTCGAGATGGAGGTCGATCGCGCCCGCGCGGGCGTGCAGTGCGCGTGCCGCGTCGTAGGCCGGATCGTCCCAGGATCTCGCGCGTGCCATCGGGGTTCCCCCGCGCCCAGGGTACTTCCAAGCGACGGCGGATCGGACAGCCTCGGGACCCCGTCCGGTCGTCGACGATCGTTGCGTCCGTACCCGGAAACCGGGACCCGACGGCGCTGGGGCATCCGTCCGCGTACACGCTGCTCGGGACCACCGGCGCACCGTCGGCCGATTCGAGGCCGATGCCGACGTCCCGCCCCGCCCCGTATCAGTCAGCCTGCTGCGGGCGCCCTCTGCTCAAGCGTCGCCCCGAACGCCCCGCGAACGCCAGGCCCGGACGCCCTGGTGCAGGAGGTAGAGCAGGATGCCGGCCGGCGACAGGATCGCGAACGAGAAGAGGGCCTTCGGCTTCACGGCCAAGGACAGCGCCACCGTGAGCAGCGCGCCCACGATGGGCACGAACAGCGGGACACGTACGACGCCCTCCTCCGCCCGATCCCCCCTGAGCTTCATCACGACGAGCGAGACGTTGACGACGAAGAACACCACGAGGAGGACGAGGCTGGCCGTGTCGAGGCCTCGGCTCCTCTCGGACCCTGCTTGGCTTGGAGCATCGGGATGGACAACAAGAAGAGAATACTTCTCTTAGACGGCTTTACGTAAAACTAAGAGAAGTGTATAGTGCTTGCTATGGACAACGTCGGCAAGACCCGGGCTACGACGAGGACCGTTCCTGCCCAGCGCGTCCTGGAGCGGATCGCCCTGGAGAACCCCTGGTGGGTGGACCCGCACGAAGTCGGTGACTTCTATCGGGGGTTCGGACCCCGTGCCTACTTCGCGCCCTTCTACCGGCTCCTCTCGCAGCCCACACCGCGCAGGGCGGTCGTCTTGATGGGGCCTCGGCGGGTGGGCAAGACGGTCATGATCCACCACGCGATCGAGAAGTTGCTCCGGGAGGGGGTCCCCCCCCGTCACATCCTGTACGTCTCCATCGATCATCCCCTCTACAACGGCTTGGGCTTGGAGGATCTGCTGCGCCTCTACTGCGAGGATCAGGAGGTGGATCCCAGCGGGGAGTTGCACCTCTTCTTCGACGAGGTGCAGTACCTCCGAGACTGGGAGGTGCATCTCAAGGCGCTCTTCGACGCCTACAAGTCGCTGAGGCTGGTCGTGTCGGGGTCCGCGGCCGCAGCCCTGCGGCTCAAGAGCGTCGAGTCCGGGGTTGGAAGATTCACCGACTTCCTGCTCCCGCCTCTCACGTTCCACGAGTACCTCGAGCTGACGGGGAACGGGGACCTCGTCGAGGAAGGAGAAGGCGTCGCCGAGGGGCTCCCGTTCGAGTGCAGCAGCATCGAGGATCTGAACGAGCGCTTCGTGGAGTACCTGAACTTCGGCGGCTACCCGGAAGTGGCGACGACACGAGAGAGCCGGGAGGACATCGAGCGATACGTGAGGAGCGACATCATCGACAAGGTCTTGCTCCGCGATCTCCCCAGCCTGTACGGGATTCGAGACATTCAGGAGTTGAACTCCCTCTTCATGGTCTTGGCGTACAACACGGCCAATGAGGTCTCCCTGAACGCACTGTCCAAGGACTCCGGCGTTACGAAGCCTACGATCAAGCGCTACATCGAATACCTGGAAGCCGCCTTTCTTCTGCGACGGGTCGAGCGGATCGACCGCAATGCGAAGCGCTTCAAGCGGGCCGTGTCCTTCAAGATCTACTTGACCAACCCGTCGATGTGGAGCGCGCTCTTCTCGCCGGTCGAGGAGGGCGATCGGGAGACGATCGGCAGCCTCGCGGAAACCGCGGTGTTCTCGCAGTGGTTCCACAGCCCTACACTTCCCTACTATGCGCGTTGGGACAAGGGTGAGGTGGACATGGTCGGCCTGTCCGGCGACCAGAGCCCGTCCTGGGCGCTCGAGGTGAAGTGGTCGGACGGCATCTTTCGAAGGCCCGCGCAACTTTCGAAGATCCTGACCTTCTGCCACGCGAACAACCTCGACGCACTGACGGTCACCACCCGGACTCGACGCGGTGCGATCCTCAGGGACAGCGTGCTCGTGGAGTTCCATCCGACGAGCCTCTACTGCTACACGGTGGGGCGGAATGCCGTTTCCGGGATGCCGTCGGAGATGGAGCAGGAGCGTCGGGTCACGAGGCTCGCGAAGCTCCGAGCGAAGTTACGTAGAAAGTCCACGCTGGATCTGGGGCCGGAGTAACTCCCGACGCTCCGCGCGTGGTGCCTCGGATGGCGCGGAAGACGGTGTCCCGCTCCGCCCCGTATCGGCCAGCTTGGGACAGGTGGCCGGCGGATCAGGCGTCGCCCCGAACGCCCCGCGAGCGCCAGGCCCGGACGCCCTGGTACAGGAGGTAGAGCAGGACGCCGGCCGGCACCAGGATCGCGAACGACCAGAGGGCCTTCGGCTTTACGGCCAAGGCCAGCGTCACCGTGAGCAGCGCGCCCAGGACGGGCACGAAGAGGGGGACGCGAACGACGCCCTCCTCCGTCTCGTCCTTCCGTAGCTTGATCACGATCAGGGAGATGTTGACCACGAAGAACACGACGAGGAGGACCAGGCTGGTCGTCTCGGCGAGGTCCGACCTCTCGAGGGCCAAGGACAGCACCATGGTGATGCCGAGGATCGCGTAGATGGCCACGTGGGGCGTGCTGCGCCCCGCGTGCACGCGCCCGAGGGCAGGCGGCAACAGGTTTCGTCGGGACATGCCGTACAGGAGCCGCGACCCCATCACGAAGTTGACGAGCGCGGTGTTCGTGACCGCGAAGAGGGCGATGAGAGTGAAGAGCTGGATCGGGATTCCTGGCGCGGCACGCGCCACGACCCGCAAGAGCGGCTTGCTCCCCCCCTCCGCGGTCAACTCCTGTGGGGACAGCACAGACACCGCCGCGATCGACACGAGACCGTAGAACACGGCGGCGACGGCGAGCGAGATGATGATGGCGCGCGGCAGGTTGCGGCGTGGGTCCTTCACCTCTTCGGCGACGTTGGCGAGATCCTCGAACCCGATGAACGAGTAGAAGGCGAGGACGCCGCCGCCCATGATCGCCCACCAGGGGATGCCCTCGAGTGCGGCCTCCCCCGATTTCGTCGAGAAGTCCAGGTAGTCGACGCTGCCGAAGTAGGGGAGCGCCACGATGATCACGGTGATCAGGCCGCCGACCTCCACGAGCGTGCACACGACATTGGCGGCCGAGCTCTGCTTGATGCCCCAGTAGGTGATCGCCGCAATCCCGATGAGGAACAGTATGCGGATGATCCAGGTGGGGACGCCCGGTAGCAGGCCACCCTCGAGGTACTCCGCGAAGATGTGGGAGACGGCGGAGATGGAGACGAGCCCGGAGAGGAACACCAGGAAGCCGACGAGGTAGGCCAGCCACAGCTTCCGGAACGCGGTCTCGGCGTAGCGTGCCTCACCGCCGGAGTGGGGCAGGCGGGATCCCAGTTCCGCGTAGGAGAGCCCCGTGAAGGCCGCGACCACGAAGGCGACGAGGAAGGCGGCCCACACCGCGTTGCCCACCTCGCCCGCAATGTCGCCGATGAGCCCGTAGATGCCCGCGCCGAGGATGTCGCCGATGCCGAACGCCACGAGGGTGACGAGGCCGAACGAGCGCTTGAGGGCGGGCGTGGGGGTCTCGGGGCTCGTCATCGTGTCCTCCTGGCGTGCGCGGCATCATGGCACGGCTCGGGGTCAGGCGAAACGACGCGGTCTGCGGCGTGACTTCGTGCGCTGCGCCCGGAGGCGGTGCCGACAGGTGGGCCCTGCTTCGGAGAACACCGCCCGCCTTCGAGCCGCACGGACCCCGAGCGCCGCGAGAAGCATGGCAGTACGCCTGATCCCGGGGTGCTACCCCGGAGTGCTATCGTTCGGATTCCACGAGGCCGATCGCGTCCAGGTCCGCGCCGCTGCGGCCCGTCAACCCGACGACTCGGGGGGCGCAGCGGCCGCCGACGAGCACCTGGGGGGAGCCGCCGACACCCGCGACCCACGGGCTGACGTAGCCGTCCGTCGGGTCGAGCCGGCCGTTCCGCATGCGGAGGAAGAGCACGGCCAGTCCGTCGACGCGGCGGCTGGTCTTCACGTAGAGGCCGGCCACCGCGTAGCCCGCGTTCGCCCGCACCTCCACGCCCTTGCCGTCGGCGGTTCCGTGCAGGCTTCCCTGCGCGCGGCCCTCGGGGCCGTCGAAGAGCGGACGGATGCCCCGCACGATCGTCCGGTGACCCCACCCACCGCCGTAGACGTGCAGCCCGGTGAGCACCGCGCGCCGGGAGAGGCGATCCTCGAACGCGCCGCCCCCGCCGCCTCCGGCCAGCGCCGTGCGGCGAAGGCCGTCCGCATCGGACGGGTCGAGGCACGCGCGCGGCTTGCGTGCGCGGACCCAGCACGCCGACGTCCGACGGGCGAGCGCGGGCGTGGCGGCCCACAGGTCCCGCCACGCGCGGTCGGCAAAGGGCGTATCGGCGAGCGCCTGGGCCAGCAGGCGGTCGACCTCTCCGTCCGCCTTCTCCAGGGCACGTGCGAGGACCTGGCCGTCGCCGCTGAAGTGGGAGGCGGCGAACTCGGATACGGCGATGCGAATCGCCTCCCCCCGGAGGTTCCCCGAGGCGACGAGAGCGTCGAGGATCCGCGTCCGCTGGTTGGGGCGCGCGTGCTCGATCTGATGGAGCAGGACGGCCACGCCCGCCGTGCCGAGCGACGCGAGTCGCTTCGCGGCGTAGTCCCGTTGCAGAGCGCGTCCGTTCTTCAGCAGCCCGTCGAGCGCGGGCACCGCCCTGGCTCCCTGCGCATCGATCCAGGACCTCAGGCTCGACCACATCGCCTTGTCATCCGGTGACCGTGCGTTCGAGATCACGCCGCAGAGGGCGTCGAACACCGCCGGTTCCTGGGGCGCGATGGCGAGCAGGGCTCCCACCAGGTCCCCCAGGTGCCGGCTGGGCGTGGCGACCAGCTCGCCGACCAGGTGGGGAACGGCGGGCGAGGCGTCGGGGCCGATGGCCCGGAGCGTGCGGATCACGTTGCGATGGAACCTGGGGAGGATGCCCTGCCAGGGGTGCCAGTGGAGGCTACTCCTCCGTTCCGATAGTCCACGTCCGAGCGCTTGGACGAGGTGGGGGAGCGCGGGCTTCGCGTCGCTGCGCAAGGCCAGGAGTTTCTTCGAGGCCTCGAACGCCACCTCGAGGTCGCCGTCGGCCAGCTGCGCGCCGAGCGCCTTCGTCCCGTCCGGTCCCGCGAGTGCGGCGGGCGCGGGGGGGGCGAGGAGCAGGGCTGCGAGAAGGAGAGCCGTGGACGCCCGCATGCGCAGCACGGTACCGTCACGACCCCAGCCGGCGGTGCAAAAGGGGCGCAAATCGCAAACCGGTGGGTGCGGCGTGCATGCCGCACCTCCGTAGACGATCCAGTGACCCCGGAGTGCTGCTCCTCCTTCTCCTCTCGGGAAGCCGAGCTCGAGGAGCTCTTGAAACCCGGCCGGTGGGAGGTCGAGGGCCGGCGCACCTCGCGCTACCTGCCGGATGCGCAGGCGGTGTCTACGCCTCCTATGCCCCCCGGTTCGAGGGGCCCTTCGAACCCGGCGCCTTCGATCCGAGGCTTGCCAACTTCAGGCTCCACAAGTTCGGCGGCGACGAGCGGCGCGGGCTCTCCCTGGCAGGAGGAAGCCGACGGGAGCTTCTGAGGCAGGGGGTGGTCCCTGCCTCACTCGCTGGGGAAGCACCGAGACCTGTCGCGGGTAGCGCGTACGCTGCCAGGTCTCCCGTCGCACCACGGAGTCACCATGACCCGGTCGAAGCGTCCCCCGCGTTCCACGCGACCGCCCCTCGAACGCTTGCGCACCGTCCTGCAGGAGATCGGAGCCGAGGGCGAGGAGGGGTGGGTGGCGGCCGACGTGCTGAGCCGGCTCTCGCCGCAGTTCCGGACACTGGGGCGCTGTCTGGTTCAGCTCTGCGCCTACGAAGACGACGAGTCGGTTGGCCGCCGGGCCGGCTACCTCCTCCTGGCCGCGGCCCGCGACGAGGACGTGGAGGCCTCGATCCGTCACCGCGTCGTCCAGCAGGCTGCGCCGCACGCCCTCACGGCGCTCACGGATCCCGACCTCGATGACGAGCACAAGCTCGCGATCGCGGCCTTCGTCGAAGACGCCGGCCTCGAGCTGCCGGAGGGTGGCCTCCGGGCGTGCTTCAGGGATCTCGACGGCGTGATGGCGAGGCACCTCCGCGAGGCGGCGGAGGAACTGGGCGACGACGTGGAGGCCCTGGACGAGGGTCTCGACCATCTTCTCCTGGCGGGCGGCTACGAGGCAGTGACGACAGCGACGATCGCGAAATGCGGTCAGTTTGCGTTTGCCGTCACGGCGGTGAGCCCCGGACCCGGGGCCGCCTTGGCGGCGGTCTGCGTCGGTCTGGCGCTCGAGCACGAGGCCGAGGACGTCACCGCGGTCCGGGCTGCGTTGGCGGCGGCTGCTGTCGCCGACCCTGGCCGGCTGCTCTGGATGCTGGAAGAGCTCGCGGGCTGGCCTGGGCGCGATGGGCTCGCCGGGGAGTTGTGCGAGACGGTCAAGGGGCTTCGCCACGAGGGCGTGCGACCGCGGTCGGTCCCGGCGCCGCCGTTTGCCCGCGCTTTCGTGACGAGCGTCGACGGCGCGGGCTCCCGCGGCCTCACGCTTCTCCTGCGGCGGGACGACGGCGCGCTGGACGCCATCGTCTTCCTGCTGAACGATCGTCAGGGTGTCAAGGACGTCTGGAGCCTCTGGGAGGAAGGGGCCGACATCGAGGAGTCCTACCAGGGCCCAGAGATCACGATCGCGCCGTGCGATCTGCCCTTCGCGCGCGCCCTGATCCAAGACACGCTCCACACGCACCGCGCGTCCGGCCGGCCGTTTCCGGCACGTCTGCTCCTGCTGAAGGCGGTGTTGGGGTCCGAACCGCTCGTCCTCGTGCCCCGCGAGCCGCGCCTCGGCAGCTATGGGCTCGAGTTGCTCGTGCCGTCGGCGGCCCTCGCCGACGGGTCCGAGGCGCTTGCGAACGCCCCGCCGTTCGAGGGTCTGGGGTTCGATTCGGACGAGGCCTTCGCCTTCGTCGCCAAGAGCATGCGCCGGCGCCGCCGGCCGAAGCCCGAGTCCCTAATCGACGGTCTGCTCGATGCGGTCGAGGGGACGGAGCGGGAGCGATTGACGCGCCGAATCGCCGTGAACCTGGAAGCCGAGGCCCTCGCGGGTCGCGGCCGGCGCAAGGCGAACCGTCTCGCTGCGGGCACCTGGCTCGTGCTCTCGGAGTCGCTCGCGCCCTTTGCGAAGATCGCCTACGTGCGCGCCCTCGCGCTCGATTCCATCCCCCGCATCCAGGAATGCCTGGTCCTGGGCTTCGTGAACCAGGACGAGGCGAACGACGCGTCGCTCCAGGGAGGCTTCTGAGGGCCCGTCCTGCCAACCGGGCCCGGACACGATCTCGAGCCCTGTCAGGGGCCCTATCCGGAGCCCTGGCGGGTCGGAGCCCCGACCCGCTTGTTGAGCACGGGGTCGCGGCAGTGCATGCTCGTGGGGCCCATGGCGAAGGTGCGGGCGGAGTGCATCCGCCGCTTCACGATCGACTCGCTCTCGACCTCGCGCCACTCTGGGTTCTCGGTCGACGCCTCACAGCGCGTGGCGGCGGGCGAGGAGGCGCGTTTCGAGCGACTGGTGCGCTACGCGACCCGGGTCCCGCTGACGGCGCAAGTCGGAAACCGGTGCGCGCGGCGGGCACGCCGCCGGTTCTGGGCACAAGGAGCGCGGAGCGGGATCCGATGGAAGCCCTAGACATGCCGCTCCTCAGAACACGATCCCCCGGCCCCGGACTGCTGGTGATCGTGCTGCTCCTCGTGCTCCTCGGGGATCCGGCGCACGCCGCCGACGGGGAGCCCTTCGCCTCCGACGTCGTCGCCGCCCCCGCCAGGAGCTCCGAGCTGGCGGAGCTGCTGAAGCCCGGCCCATGGGAGGTCGAGGCCTGGCTCACCTCCCTCTACCTTCCGGATGCGCAGGCCGCGTCCGGACCGGGCGAGGTCGACACCCTGATCAACCGGTTCCGAGCGCGGTTCGCGAAGAACATGGGAATGGGGAGCTTCCTCACGCTCGAGGCGGCGTACGAGAACCGGGTGTACAGCTTCAGCGGGCTCGAGGCCGTGCTGCCCCAGCAGGGCGTGCCCACCGCCTCGTTCCACGGGATCGGGTTCCGTGTCCGCTACCTGCAAGCCGTGAACACGGAGTGGGCCGGGTTCCTCTTCGGACGCGTCCGGTGCGAATTCGAGGCCGGTGTCGAGCCGGTGGACGGGCTCTCGTGGGTGATCACGCCGGGAGTGGGGCGTAGTTTCGGGAGCGGGCTGAACCTCGGGATGGGCGTGGCGATCATCGACCGCATCCAGGGGGACTTGCTGATCATCCCGGGGCCGCAGTTCCGGTGGAAGATCAACGAGCGCTGGTCCACCGAGCTCGTCGGGACGGAGTTCCTCCTCGAACACCATTTCTCGAAGCGCTGGACCCTCGCCTTCGCGGCCGGCTTCGACTCGCCCAGGACCCGGCTCAACGATTCGGCGCCCGGCAGCTTCGGGATCTTCACGGACTCGCGCCTTCCGCTGCAGCTTCGCGCCACCTGGACGCCCATCGACCGCATGAGCCTGGAGCTACGCGTCGGCGTGGACGTGTACCGCGAGCTCTTCTTCTCGGATCGCTTCGGCAACTCCGTCTTCAGCCAGCGCCTGGATCCCTCGCCGCACTTCGGGCTGCGGTTCAACATCCGTTTCTGAGGATCCGACCGCCCTCGAGGGGTGTCGATTGGGAATCCGAATGCCGAACATTTGTACCGGGTGTCAATGTCCGGTATTGGATCCGGTGGGGGCCGAGGTTTGGCGCGTCGCTACGATGTCGCGATGCGATTCCTTGCCTGGCTGCTGCTGCTCCTCTGCTTCTTTCCCTTCGCCCTCTGCGCCGAGGAGGACGAGCGACCGTGGAGCGAACGGCCCTTCCTCGGCCTGAGCGTTCGCGACACCGACCAGGGACTCGTCGTCGTGTGGATCTCGCCGGGGCCGCTCGGCGGGCGTGGAGTCGAGTCCGACTCGGGCGTCCAGCGCGGCGACAACGTGGTGTCCGTCGAAGGGCAGGCCGTCGACGCCGCGGGCTTCAAGGCGCTGGTCGAGGCGCAGAGCCCCGGCGACGAGATCACCCTCGTGGTCCGCCGCAGCCCCGAGGCGAGCGCGGATTCGTCCGTTGCGCGGGGCGGCGAGGGCGGGGAGGAGACGACGCTCACCGTGCAACTCGGCACGCGCGGCGCGTGGGCCGGCACGATCGGTCGGGGGCTCGGCGGCCGCGTGATCCCGCCGCCCCGGGAGGGCGCGTACGAAGCGCTGATCCGCGAGGCGGCCGGACAGGCGGGGGCGCTCGCCGGCCGCGAAGGCGTCGGCGGGGGCCTGGACGCGCTGCTGCCCTACCTCGCGAAGATCCAGGAGGACGCGCTCGACCCCAACGCCCTGCCCGCTGTGGTGAACGCGTTCCGTCGCCCCTTGAGCGTGGACGCCGTGGAGGCGGAGATCGGCGAGGCCGTCCGGGAGGCCGCGGGCGGAGACCCTGCGAAGGTCGAGGCGCTGCTCCTCCGCGTCCTCGACCTGGAGAACCCCGACGCCGTGATCCGCGAGGTCATGGAGACGGAGCCCCGGAAGCTGACCGACGGGGCCGTGGACAGCCTCGTCCGCTTCGCCGGACAGCACCTCGAGGCGTGCCAGCACCCGAAGCGGTGGCGCACGCACGCACAGCGCCTCGTGATGGCGCTTCGGACCTCCGTCAGCGTCTACGACGAGCACGCCGAGGAGCACGTCCGGACGATCAGCACGGACGTGGGACCGCGTGTGGACCACCTGCTCGCCCTCTCGCTCGTCCTGCTTCGCCACGCGCCGGCGCGGTGGGAGCAGGCAGGCGCCTCGCACGCCGGGGACGCGCCGCTGGAGGACGTTCCCGAGGACGTCCGGGCCCTCGTGGAGGGCGACGTGCTCTGGCACGGAGAGGACGCGCTGGGGCGGCTCGTCGTCGTGGGCGGCAAAGGCGCGAATCGTTACGCGATGCACCGGATCGCCGCCGTGTACGACGTCGGGGGCGACGACCGCTACGAGTACGCACGTGCGCCCGAGGCGGCGCCCATCGCCCTGCGCCTGGTCGTCGACCTGGAAGGGAACGACGTCCACGAGTCGACGGCCGACTTCGAGGGGCCGGCGACCGGCGTGTTCGGTCTCTCCGTTCTCGACGATCGAAAAGGCGACGATACCTACCGCAGTCGAAGGACGTTCTCGATCGGCGCCGGCCTCGCGGGGATCGGCCTCCTGCTCGACCACGACGGCGACGACGTGTACGAGAACGTGGGCGAGGACTCCGGGTGGGCCCTGGGCGTCGGCTTCTGGGGCGTGGGGTTGATCGTCGACCGGGCGGGCGCCGACGTCTACCGCGGCGAGACGCACGTGCAGGGCGTCGGCGGCCCGCGTGGGTTCGGCGCGATCGTGGACTCGAAGGGCCGGGATCTCTACACGGCGAACGGTCCGTCGTTCGGCTCGGCCTACGGCACGCCGGCCGTGTACGTGGGCATGAGCCAGGGCTTCGGCATCGGCGTGCGGGGCTACGCGGCGGGCGGCGTCGGCGCCCTGTACGACCTCGCCGGGCACGACCGGTACGAGGCGGGCGAGTTCAGCCAGGCGGGCGGCTACTACTTCGGGCTGGGGATCCTGCACGACGTGACGGGCGACGACCTCTACTACGGCAACCGCTACGGGCAGTCCTTCTCCGCGCATCAAGCCATCGGCATCCTCGTCGACGACGCGGGTGACGACACCTACTGGTCGATGACCGCGGCGAGCCAGGCAGGCACGTGGGATCAGTCGATCGGGTTGCTCCTCGACAAGGCGGGAAACGACGCGTACCGCTGCGATGGTCTGGGCCAGGGCGGCGCGTCGATGCAGGCGATCGCCCTGCTGATCGACCTCGGCGGCGACGACCGCTACACCGGGCACGGCGGCTCCGTTCAGGGGCAGGGCGGCGGCAACCGCTACCACTACGACGCCGACAAGGTCTTCTCCTTCAGCGGCCTGTTCGACCTCGGAGGCGGGCGCGACACGTACTCCGCTCCCGGCCGGCACGACGACACCCTGCTGCCGACCGGCGTGTGGAAGGAGGAGGACCCCGCGCGCTCCTCCCTCTACGGGGTCTTCGTGGACCGCTGACGCCCCGCTACGCCCCGGAAACGTCCCCACGCGCCGTCGGCCGCGGATCCGGCTCGCGCGGGTGACGGTTTCCGGAGAACGCGCCGGGCACGTGCTTTGCCCTACGTCCTCCCGACATCCGGGAGGCCCGTCATGAGAGGCGCCGTCGTACTCCTCATCGTCCTCGTACTCGCCCCGCTCTCCGCCTGCGCGGGACCGCGCCTGGCCGCCGTGGCATCGACCGCTCACCTGCCCGGGCCCGTCGTGCGCCGGGCCGATGCACCCACGACCCGGATCGATACGGAGGCGCGGCCCCCCGAGACCCCCGACGCGAAGCCCCCCGCGATCTGCGACACCTGAAGCGTCTGACGTCTCCCCGTCGGGGAGCGCGGGGTTCGGAGGGGGGGGGGCCTGACGCCGTGCGGTATCGGTGCCTGGCACCGTACGAGGGGTACGACGTTTTCGGGGCTCCGCTTCACGAAACGGTGACCCGTCGGGCGTAGACATGGAGTCGTCGCGTGGGAGGCGCCGCCATGTGGAAGCCGGGTGTGCTGGCCTGGGTCGGGCCGGCCTGGGTCGGGCCGATCTGGGTCGGGTTGCTGGGACTCGCCGTGGGGGCCTCCACGGCCCGGGCGGACGAGCTGTCCGGACCCGTCACGCCGGCGGAGTACGAGGCCGCGATGGACGCGGCGCTCGAGACGTACGCGCTGCGCGAGGGGGCCGTGACGAGCCGGCGCATCGTGCCGTGCCCGTACGGGGTCCGCGCACCT
The DNA here is from genome assembly GCA_030618975.1 of Planctomycetia bacterium. Taxonomy (GTDB): domain Bacteria; phylum Planctomycetota; class PLA2; order PLA2; family JAEUHO01; genus JAUXCH01. The sequence continues at coordinate 14,585 of JAUXCH010000002.1, read as the reverse complement.
CGTCAGGCTCCCGGCAACCGGTGGAAGTTCGGCATCTCCCCCTACGCCTTCCTCGCGGACACCAACGGCGACGTGTGGACGGACGGGGAGAAGACGTCGTTCGAGATCCCCTTCGACGAGATCCTCGAGGTCACGAACGGCGGGTTCCAGCTCTACCTCGAGGCCCGGTACGGCCGTTGGTACTTCGCGTTCGACGGCACCATCGCGCAGCTCGGCAAGTCCGAGGAGGGCAAGCTGCTCGGCTTCGACGTGACCATCGACCAGGTCATCGCCGACCTGCGCGTCGGGTGGCGCTTCAAGCGCTGGGTCGTGTCGAGCGGTCAGGCGAAGATGGGAGCGAGGCCCCACCGGACGGTCGACGCCTACGTGTTCACGGGCACGCGGTACTTCCGCACGGACATCGAGGCGCGTCTCACGGTCCTCGGCCGGCCACGGCCCAACGTAACCACGACCGACGAGACTTTCGATCCGCTGCTCGGCCTCCGCGTGGTGGCCGATCTCTCCCGGCGCTGGACGCTCGACCTGCGCGGCGAGGCCGCGGCCTTCGGCACCAGCGGCACGGATCGGTACTCGTGGGAGACCGCCGTCTACCTGGGCTACCACTTCTCACGGCACTGGAGCGCCTACGTGGGGTGGCGCGTGCAGGGCCAGGTCGACGTCCAGGGCGCGGGCGCCGAGAAGAACGGCACGGACATCGTCGTCCACGGCCCCCTGATCGGGGCGGGCTTCTCGTTCTAGCTCGGCCTGCTCCGGTCAGCTCGCGGCCGTCTTCGCTGCCTTCTTCTTGAAGAGCTTGATCGCGAGCCAGACGAGCAGCGTGCCGAGGATGGCCGCCACCAGATCCTGCAGCGAGATCTGGATGTCGCTCATCCCGTAGTCGAGCTTGATGAGCTTGATGAACAGGAAGCCTCCGACGAGGCCGCCCACGAGGCCCATGCCCAGGTTCTTGAACCAGCCGTAGCCCTCGCGCTTGCCGGTGAGGAGCATGCCCACCAGGCCGCCGGCGATGATGCCGACGATGATCCAGTTGACGATTTCCGCAACACTGACTTCCATGGCGAGCTCCCTCTCACGGCCACGTGGGCCGCCAGTGTACGGGAAGGCCGGTGGGGGTAGGCTCTCCCTCATGAGCAGCTGGTTTGCCGCCGTACGGGCCTCGAAACGCCGCAAGGCCGCGGCCGCGCCCTTTCCCCCCGCGTGGGACGAGATCCTGGAGCGGAACTTCCCCATGGCGGCTCGTCTCTCCGAGGCGGATCGGGAGGAGCTGAAGAGGCGCATCCAGGGCTTCCTCGCCGAGAAGCGCTTCGAGGGGCTCGGCGGGCTCGAGCTCACCGACGAGATCCGGGTGTCGATCGCGGCCCAGGCCGGCCTGCTCCTGCTCCACCGGGGCGAGGGCTGCTACCCGAAGGTCAAGACCATCCTCGTTTACCCGACGGCCTACGACGCCCCCGTCCAGACGCAGTCGCCCGACGGGGTGATCACCGAGAGCCGGCAGACGCGACTCGGCGAGGCGTGGACGCTGGGCACAGTGGTCCTCTCCTGGGACGACGTGCGCCACGGGGCGGCCGACTGCAAGGACGGCCACAACGTCGTGCTGCACGAGTTCGCGCACCAGATCGACATGGAGGACCGGGAAGCCGACGGCGCGCCCGTGCTGCCCCGCCGCAGCATGTACGTGGCGTGGGCGCGGGTGCTGGGCGCGGAGTACGAGACCCTGCAGGACGAGGTCCGGCGCCGCCACCGCACGGTGATGGACCGGTACGGGGCCACCAACCCCGCCGAGTTCTTCGCGGTCGCCACGGAGACGTTCTTCGAGAAGCCGCGTCAGCTGAAGAAGAAGCACCCCGAGCTCTACGAGCAGCTGCAGGCGTTCTACCGGCAGGACCCCGTCGAGCGGGCCACGCCCGGCTCCGGCTGCTAGCATCCTTCTCCCCCCCCTGCGCACCTGTGGAGCAACGGCATGGAGCTGAACGAGATTCTCAAGGCGGCCGTCCAGCACGGCGCGTCGGACGTCCACATCGTGCCGGGGCGCGCGCCCTTCCTGCGCATCGACGGCAGGCTGCGTGGGCTGAGCATCGACCCGTTCTCCGCCGCCGACACCGAGAAGCTCATCTTCGGTGCGTTGCGCGACGAGCTGGTCGAGCGGTTCCGGCGCGACGGGGAGCTCGACACGTCCTACGAGATGGACGGATCGCGCTTCCGGCTCAACGTGCTGGAGCAGAGCGACGGCTACGGCGCGGTGCTGCGCGTCATTCCCACCGACATCCCGACGCCCGAGTCCCTCGGGCTCGACGACGTGATCCTCGACCTCACGAAGTTGCCGCGCGGCATCGTCCTCGTGACGGGCCCCACGGGCAGCGGTAAGTCGACGACGCTCGCCAGCCTGATCAACATCATCAACACCGAGCGGAAACAGCACATCCTGACGATCGAGGATCCGATCGAGTACATCTACCCCAAGCTCGAGTGTGTCGTGACGCAGCGCGAGATCGGCATGCACTCGCACAGCTTCCAGGATTCCCTGAAGCGGGCGATGCGCCAGGACCCCGACGTCATCCTCGTCGGCGAGATGCGCGACCTCGAGACCATCAGCGCCGCCCTCACGCTGGCCGAGACCGGGCACCTGGTGTTCTCGACGCTTCACACGACGGATGCGGCCCAGACGGTCGACCGCATCATCGACGTCTTCCCGCCCCACCAGCAGCAGCAGGTGCGGGCCCAGCTCGCGGGGACCCTGAAGGCGGTCATCAGCCAGCAGCTGCTGCCCCGTGCGAGCGGCGAAGGCCGCATCGCCGCGCGCGAGGTCATGATCGTCACCACGGGAGTCGCCAATCTCATTCGCGACGGCAAGACGCACCAGATCTACAGCGCGATCCAGGTCGGGGGCAAGGTTGGGATGCGCACGCTCGACAAGGACCTTGCGCGCCTCGTGAAGGAAGGTCTCATCACCGTCGACGCAGCCGTCGCCAAGGCCAGCAGTCCGGACGCGATCGCCGAGATCGCCGGAGGAGGCGTGCGATGAGCCACGAGCTCGGCGCGCTGGACGCCTTCTGCTCCTTCCCGGAGGAGGCGGTCGCCGCCCTCTCCGGCCTGGCGGTGCCGAAGGATCTCGAGGCGGGTGACGTGCTCTTTCGCGAGGGCGATCCCGGCGACGTGATCTACGCCGTGGTGAGCGGCGAGATCGAGATCCGGAAGGGTGGCCGGACGCTCGCCCGGCTCCACGTGGGCCGGACGGTGGGGGAGATGGCGCTGCTCGAGGAGGAGACCCGCAGCGCCGACGCGGTGGCCACCGAGGCGACGCGTCTCCAGGCGTTCGACAGCCAGGCCTTCAACGCCTTCCTGCTCGCGCATCCCGAGTGCGGGGCGCATTTCTTCTACGAGACCGGCCGCGAGATGTCTCGCCGGCTGCGCCGCACGTCCGAGTACCTCATGACGGTCTTCGAGATCGGCCGGATCGTCGCGGCCGGGCACGCGGTGGGCGAGCTGGCGCACCGGATCGTCGAGCGCCTGCTCCACGACGTGGAGGAGGCCGCGAGCGGCCGTGCGCTGCTCCAGCACCCGCTCGCCGAGGACCTGGAGGAGATCTTCCGGGCCGGCGCATCGAAGCTGGACGGTGAGGGGCTGCTCGCCGTCGCCGAGCGGCACGCGGGCGAACCGGGCTTTCACGACGTGGCCGCGGGGTGCGCGATCCTGGGCGCGACGGTCTCGAACGAGCGTGGCGAGGTGATGGGGTATCTGTTTCTCGAGAAAGCGGACGACGAAGAGCCGTTCACCGTCGATCAGGAGATCGTGCTCGAGGCCGTGGCCCACCAGACCGAGCAGGGCATCCTCGCGGCGTGGACGCGCGAGGAACAGGCCGCGCGCGAGCGCCTCGAGCGCCACCGGCAGCAGGGGTACTGAGGCCCGGACCGGGCCTCGCCCGCGGCATCTAACCGGTCGCGCCCTCCTTCACCGCGCGGCCGGCCACGCGCTGGGCGCGGAGCTTCTGGCGGTGGAGGACGTGCAGGCGGAGGTAGTCGAAGACCGCGGGGAGGATCTTCGTGGACATGCCGATGGACGTGTCGACGGACTCGAAGACCGTGTTGACGGCACGCATCGGCTGGGTCAGGGCGGTCGACGCGAACCGCGTGAAGGACCGGAAGGCGGGCAACCGCGCGAACTGCTTGGGGAGGAAGAGGATCGCCGGGACGAGGTAGGTCTTCTCGATCCAGGTGTGCTTCGTGAGGGTCTCGATCGTGCAGCAGAGCATGTAGCCCGGATCGAGGAACAGCCCCTCGTGCCGGCCGAGCTTGAGCAGCGACATCAGGACGCGCAGCGGCGTGCGCTGGCCGTACTTGATCGAGCTCTTGATGCGCCGGAGCTCGCGGTCCACGATCCGCTCCATGCCCGGGCGCTGCTTCCCCGTGGCCGGATCCATGAGGACGTCGTACATCTCCGAGCCCTTCGGAACGCGGAGGCGGTTGGTGACCAGGGTGTCGACGTCCCACCGGCGACCGAAGTCGAGCGCCTTCATCATGTCCGCCTCGGTCTCGCCGGGCGATCCGAGCAGGAAGTTGCAGAAGAGCAGGATGTTCGTCTGATTCATCATCGCCATCGCCTGCTCGACCTTCTCGACGGTCTGGGCCTTGCGATAGAAGCGCAGCGTCTCCTGCTTCAGGGACTCCACGCCGAACGCAAGGGCGATGAGTCCCGCGCGCTCCATCTTCTTGAGGGCCTCGACGTTGCTTCGCACGATGTGATCGACGCGCCCGGTCCCGACCATGATCTTGCGCAGGCCGTTCTCGATCATGAGCTCCGAGACGCGCTCGAGCGCGTCCATGTCCGTCGTCATGTCGTCGTCGACCCACAGGAGGAGCGGAGCCTCGATCTGCTTGAGCTCCTCGAACTGGCTCTCCGGCGACCGGCCCTGCCAGCGCAGGTAGTTGCCGTCGGTGTCCTTCCCGTACTGGTAGCAGAAGCGGCACTTGTAGTTGCAGCCCTGCGCCGCGCGGATCAGGTCGGCCTGCATGCCGAGGGCGTGGTACTCGTACGCGGGGTTGCGGAGCTCGCGGCGGGGGAAGACGTCTTCGGAGAGCCGGTGCGTCACGCGCCGGCTGTGGACGATCTCGCCGTCCTGCCGGTAGACGAGGTTCGTGGCCTGGGACGGGTCGCCGCTCTCCAGCAGCTGCTGCATGGGGATGTTCGGGACCCCCTCGATCACGACGTCGATCTCGGGGTACTTCGCGAGCGTCGCCTCCGCGTCGCCGAATCCGGTGCCGCCTGCGAGGACGGGGATGCCCTCGGGAACCTGGGCGAGCACCTCGTCGATGACGTGGATGCCCCACTTGCCGAACACGTCGCAGTCCTCGAAGAAGCCGTAGAGGCAGATCAGGTCGGCACCTTCGACGTGCTCGGAGATGTCGTCCTCGAACCGCATGTCGAGGAGGGTGGTCTGCTTGCCCGCCTCCACGGCGCCCGCCTGCAGGTACTCGGCGGCCAGGGGCGGCAGGCAGAGGTGGGGATTGATGTAGGTGTACGGGTAGACGATCAGGACGCGCTGGATCCCGTCCTTCTTCGTCTTCGCCTCGTACGTGGACGCCGTCATCCCTGTCTCCCTGCGTCCTGCCCCGTTTCACCGCGCAGGACGGACCGAGCGCACAGGATACCGGCCCCGCGGGCCACCCCCAGCGCAGGCGGTGTCGACACGTGGAGCAGGCGCAGGGGAAGTCGGGGCGATCGTACCGGGGGGGCCGGAGGCCCGTAGACTGGCCGCGCCCGGCCCGCGCGGGCGACGCGGAGGGGCTACCGATTGAGCCAGGTGCGGGCAGGGCCGACGATCGACGCGAGCGGCCCGGCCGCCCCGTGGGTCGTCAGCCACCGGTACCTGGTGATCCTGCTCCTCGGCGCCGCGATGTTCGTGGCCTTCCTCGGCGCGCACGACCTCTGGTACCCGGACGAACCCGACATCGGCCAGGTCACGAAGGCGATGTTCGAGAGCGCCGACTGGGTCCTCCCGCGCCGCAACGGCGAGGTCTGGATCGACTACCCGCCGCTCCTCTACTGGGCGGGCTGCGTCTCCTCGCACGCCCTCGGCGGCATCTCGTCCTTCAGCCTGCGGCTCCCCTCGGCCCTGGCGGCGATCCTGCTCGCCCTGGCCACGTGCGCGGCCGTCTCGCGCCTCTGCGGGGCGCGGGCGGGGCTCTGGGCGGGGGTGTCGCTGGCCACCTTCGTGCAGTTCGTGTACAGCGCGCTCGGCTTCCGGCCCGACATGCTGTTCGCGGCGGCGATCGGGTGCGGGACGTTCCTCTACGCGGCCGGCGCCGGCGACCGACCCCGCTGGGCGTATCGCGTGGCCGGCTTCGCGTGCTTCGGCCTCGCCCTCCTCGCCAAGGGGCCCCTGGGCCTCCTCCTGCCCGGCCTCGTCCTCACGTTGTGGCACGGTTCCCGGCGGGAGTGGCGGCGCCTGTTCGCGCTGGCGCCGCTGGGGCTCGTCGCCCTGGCCGTGGCGCTCCCCTGGTACGCCGCGTGCGCCCACGCCATGGGCCCCGAGGCCATGTGGCAGGACGTCTACGCGCAGAACTTCGAGCGCTTCGGCACGGGCATCCGCTACCAGGGCCACATCCGCCCCTTCCACTACTACTTCGTGAGGCTCTGGGTCGACCTGCTGCCGTGGTCCGTGCTGCTCCCCTTCGCCGTGGCGTTCCTCGTCAGGCAGCGTCTCTGGAGGCGGCGTGACGTGCAGCTCGCCCTCTGGTGGGCGGGGACGTGGTTCGTGTTCCTGACCCTGGCCGCGACGAAGCGCCAGCTCTACCTCCTGCCCGCCTACCCGGCGTTTGCGCTGCTGCTCGCACCCTACCTGTCGTCCGTCGGCCGAGACGACAGGGCGCCCGATCCCGCCCCGGCGCGCGCCTTCACGGGTGCGTTCGTCGTGGTGCTGCTGCTCGCCGGCGTGGCGGCCCTCGTCGGGGCGGGGGGCCAGGAGAAGATCCTCGAATGGTTCCACTGGAAGTACCCCGTGGATGCCGAGGTCTTCCGGTCCCTGCGCGGTCCCCTGGCGGTGATGGGCACCCTACTGTTCGCGCTCGGTTTGTGGGTGGGGCGCACCCGACGCCGGGGCGACGTGCAGGGCGCGCTCGGACGGAGCGCGTTCGCCGTTGTCGGGATGTACTTGCTTGCGCTCGGCCTCATCGCACCCGCCCTCGACCCCGCGAGGACCTACGTGCCCCAGGCGCAGTGGATCCGCGAGCACATCGGAGCGGACGACCGGATCGGCATCTACTATCCCGAGCGGGGCCGCAACAAGATGGGCGCGTTCACGTACCACAGCGGGGCGCTCGTCTCGCTGCTGAACTCGGAACGCGACGTCGAGGCCTTCTTCGTGGAGTACCCCGACTCCCTGGTCCTCGTGCACGAAGGTGTCGCCAAGGGCCTGCTCGAGAGCACGCAGACGGACTGGCGGTCCCGGGTCCTCCGAGAGATGCTCGCCGGGCGCAGGCGCTACGTCGTGATCGGGCCGGGGGACGGGCGGTATCCTCGATGACCATGAACGTCGCCACACTGCGCCGCGTCGATGCCTGGGTGGGTGTTCCGATGTGCGCCGCCCTCACCGCCTGGCGCAGGCTGGTGTCCCCGTTCGTCCGTGCGCCCGAGGGGCCCATCGAGCGCATCCTCTTCGTCAAGCTCGCCGGGCAGGGCTCCACGGTGCTGGCGCACGCGGCTCTCGAGCGCGCGGTCGATCGCGTGGGGGCGGAAAACGTCTGGTTCCTCGTCTTCGAGGAGAACCGGCCGATTCTCGACGCGCTGGACATGGTCCCGAGGGAGAACGTGGTCCCGGTCCGCTCCTCGTCCCTCTGGAGGACGCCGTTCTCGATCCTCGCCGCGCTCTGGAGGCTCCGTGGGCTGCGGCTCGACGCCGCGATCGACCTCGAGTTCTACGCGCGGTCGACGGCGATCCTCACCTACCTCAGCGGCGCGAAACGCCGCGTCGGTCTCCACGCCTACGCGGGCGACGGCCCGTGGCGCGGCGACCTGATGACGCATCGCCTGGCCTACAACCCCCATCTCCACACGAGCCAGTTCTTCGACCTGCAGGTGCGTGCCCTGGACGAGCCGCCCGAGAGGTTTCCGGTGTTCGACACCCACCCGACGCCCCTGACCGAGCTGCCGCGCGGCCGCTTCACGCCGGGCGAGGAGGAGGTCGAGGAGGTCCGGGCCATCGTGCGGGAGGCGGTCGGCCGCGACGACGCCGTGCGCCTCGTGCTCCTCAACGCGAACTGCAGCGACCTGCTCCCGCTGCGCAAGTGGGGGGAGGCCCGCTACGTCGAGCTGGCGCGCCGGCTCCTCGCGGAGTCCCCGGACCTCGTCGTCGCCTTCACGGGGGCGCCCTCCGAGACGGGGGCCGTCGCCGAGCTCGTGGAGGAGATCGCCTCGCCCCGGTGCGTCTCCCTGGCGGGGCGCACCACGCTCCGGCAACTGCTCGTGCTCTTCGGCCTCGCAGAGGTCCTGGTCACCAACGACAGCGGACCTGCCCACTTCGCGAGCTTGACGCCCATCGACGTGGTGACGCTCTTCGGGCCCGAGACGCCGAAGCTCTTCGGCGTGGTGTCCGAGCGGAGTCACGTGTTCTGGGCCGAGACCGCCTGCAGCCCGTGTGTCAGCGCCTACAACAACCGGGTCCTGAGCTGCCGGGACAACGTCTGCATGCAGCGCATCGGGGTGGACGAGGTCCACGCGAAGGTCCGGGAGGTGCTCGCGGCGAGGCGAGAGTAGGAACCGGGACGGCCCCCGGCTATACACGCCTCCCCCGGAGGCGAGGACAGCGCGGCTTTGCACGACAACGACCCGACGAGCGTTCCGCACGCAGAGGAGCGATCCGACGCCTCCCCGGGCCGCCCCACCCTGTGGAGCGCGCGCAATCTCCTGAGCCTCGGGATCGCCCTGGCGCTCCTCGTCGTGCTGGCGTGGATGGTCGACTGGCAGGCGGTCTGGCGCGAGTTCCAGCGGGCCGACAAGGGGCTGCTGCTCCTCGGGACGGCGGCCCACTACGCCACGTACCTCGTCCGAGGGGCTCGTTGGCGACGCTCGCTGCGGCACCTGCAGGACCGGGCCGGGTACTGGAAGTTCAGCCTGCTCGTCTTCTTCTACAACTTCATCGACAACATCGTGCCGGCCAAGCTCGGCGACCTCTACGGCGCCCACCTCGCCCGCATCAACCTGGGCGTTCGGCGCTCCGCGGCGCTTGGGTCCATCGTCTTCCAGCGCATGATCGACTCGTGGGTCGTCGTCGCGCTCGCGACCCTCGGCGCCACGTTCGTCTTCTCCGACCGGTTGCCCGCCTCCGTCCTCTGGGCGCTCGTGTTCGGAGGCGTCGTCGCCGTGGCGGCGTCCGGCCTGATCGTGGTCTTCGCCGTCCTGAAGAAGATCCCTTCGCTCCGCCTGCCCGAGGTCGTGCAGAGCCGGCTCGTCGCGTTCCAGACCGGCATGTGGCCCCGCCGCCGCGAGCTCGTGACGATCGCGGCGATGACGCTCGTCATCTGGGCGCTGGAGGCGACCTGGATCCTGTTGCTGTGCCGCGCCTTCGGGCTCGCCCTGGGGCCGGCGGAGCTGCTGGTCGTGACCATGATCCCGCTGCTCGCCTCGGCCTTCCCGCTGACGCCGTCCGGGGCCGGGGTCGTGGAGCTGAGTCTCTACGGCTGCCTGCGCGCCGTCGGTGCCGAGGCCACGCTGGCCGCGTCGATCACGGTCATGAACCGCCTCATCGACTACTGGCTCCACATCCTCCTTGGTATCGTGGCCTGGACCGTGAGGGAGCGGTTGGGGCTGCGCACCTGGCGCGAGGTGCCCCTGCCCGCGACCGCGACCGCGACGGACACGGACGCCCAACCTGCGAGCTAGCACCCCATGGCGATCATCGGCACCATCCCGCGTCGCGCAGTGAACCTCCCTCCCGGGAGCCTCGCCACCCTTCTCGGCAGCATCGTCCGCGGCCGCGTCCAGGACGGCCCCGCCGTCGAGGCGTTCACCACGAAGTTCGCGCGGTGGCTGGACACCCCGCACGTCTTCGGCGCGTCCACGGGCCGCTCGGCCTTCCAGCTGGCCCTCGAGGCGCTCGATCTGCCCGCGGGCAGCGAGATCATCTTCCCCGTCTTCACCTTCCCCGTGATGCCCATGGTCGCGAAGATCCTCGGGTACGAACCGGTCTTCTGTCCGGTGGACCCGCAGACCTGGAACGTGGGACCCGAGCACGTCGAGCCCCTGATCACCGAGAAGACCGGCGCCGTGCTGGCCACGCACCTGTTCGGACGGCCGTGCCCCATCGAGGACCTCGCGGCGCTCTGTCGCGAGCGCGACGTCCGGCTCCTGGAGGACTGCGCGCACGCCTGCGGCGTCCGCGTCGGCGGCCGGCAGGTGGGCACGTTCGGCGACGTCGGAATCTACTCCTTCGCCCAGGGGAAGAACATGCCGTGCTTCGGGGGCGGGGCGATCGCCGTGGCGAGCGACGCCGTCGCCCGGCGGGCCCGCAAGATCCTCGAGTCCGCGCCGATCGACTCCGCCGGGTCCCTGGCCAAGCAGGGCCTCTCCGTGTGGATCAAGTGGCTCGTCACGCGGCCGCTCGTCTTCGGCTTGACGGCCTATCCCCTCCTGAAGCTGAAGCAGATGCTCGGCAAGGACCTCATGGACTCCGCGGTCGGCGACGACCTGATCGAGAAGTTCGTGCGCAGCGATCCGAAGACCCGCCGCCTCGCCAACCTCCAGGGCGCGATCGGCCTGCGCCAGCTCGACCACATCGACGCGTTCAACCAGGGCGCGCACCAAAACGCGCAGGTCCTGACCGAGGGCCTCGCGGGCGTGACGCGCGTCCGCGTCCCCCCGTCCCATGGCGACCACATCTACGTGTACTACCCCCTCGGCGTCGATGCGCAGGAGCGCGACAGCCTCCGGCACCACCTGCTGCGGAGGGGCATCGACACGAAGCGCACGGACATGGCCGACTGCTCCCAGCTCGCGCCTTTCCGTGGCGCCGAGACGGGTGCACGGGATCCCGAGCCGGCGGAGGCGACCCTCCTCGAGATCTGCGTCTACCCCGTGCTGTCGGAGCGCAAGATGCGGAGGATCGCGAAGGCCATCCGCGAGTGGGCAGCGTCCTGACGGCGATCCGTCAGAGGCGTCAGAGGGTCGGCCAGACGTCCGCGACCGCGCGACAGGCCTCCAGGTCGGGCGAGAGGGCGACGCGGAAGAACCGCTTCTGGCCGCCGAACATCGAACCCGGACCTACCACGATCCCCGCGTCGAGCAGCTTCTCGGCGTAGGAGACGTCGGTCTCGCCCTCGGGCACCTCGACCCACAAGAACAGCGAACCGTCTCCCGGGTAGACGTGCAGGCCCCGGCTCTGCAGGACCTCGAGCAGCGCCTCGCGCTTCGCGGCGATCGTCTTGCGCCGGTGCTCCACGTGCCCCTGGTCGCGCCAGGCGGCGGCCGCGGCGGCCTGCGTCCAGACCGGCGTCGAGACGCCCATGCCCGCACGGAACTTCCGGTAGTGCGCGAGAATCTCGGCATCGCCGGCGATGATGCCCGACAGGTAGCCTGTCATGCCGGAGCGCTTGGACAACGAGTGGACGGCCAGGCAACCCTCCCGCCCGAACTCGAGCAGGGAGTGCGGCGGCTCGCCGACGTACAGGTCGACGTAGACCTCGTCGGAGACGAGCACGAAGCCGTGCTCCGCGCGCGCGGCGACCCACTCTTCGAACAGTGCAGGCGGCATGGTCTGACCGCTCGGGTTGTGCGGGTAGTTGAGGAACACGATCTCCGTGCGTTCGAGGACGTCGCCGCCCACGTCTTCCGGCCCGAACAGGTACCGCTTCTCCGGGCTGAGCGGCACCGGGTGATCCGACAGACCCGCGAACGTGGTGCCGATGCGGAAGGCCGAGTACCCCGGCTCGCCGTAGACGGTGCGGTCCCGGCCCGTCGAGGGGTCGGCCAGCACCATCGGCAGGTGGAAGATCGCTTCCTTGGATCCGGCCGTGGCGAGGATCTGCGTCGCCGGATCGAGGGTGGCGCCGAAGCGGGACTCCAGGTACTCCGCCGCCGCCTGCCGCAGGTCGAGGGAGCCTTCGACGGCCGGGTAGTCGCTGACGGTGGGCACGGCGCCCAGCAGCGCCTGCCTGACGAACTCGGGCGTGGGTTCGGCCGGGTCGCCGACTCCGAAGTCGTAGACGCGCCGCCCGGAGGCGGACGCGGCCTCGCGCGACCGGGCGAGGCGCACCGTGGGATGGACCTCGAGATGGCTGAGGCGTTCGTTCACGGCGGCGCATCCTAGTCCACGCCCGGGACCCTGTCTCCGGAACGCGGGCCGCTACTGCTTCTTCCAGACCACCCCGCCCGGCCAGGTCAGGGTCCGGCCGTCCTCGGAGATCTCCACGGCGTTGCGTCCGGCCAGGTTCATCAGCTCCAGCCTGTCCCCCGCGAGCCGGGCGATCACGCCTCGCCAGAGGACGCGCAGCATCGGTTCGTCGCAGTCGAAGAGGACGGCCTTCTTCGCGACGCGGATCTTCACGTCCGGCAGGTCGGAGTCCTGGATCTCCCAGAGCCCCGTGAGGGCCAGCGCGTGCCGCTCGGCCATTCTCTCGGTGACGCGGTCCGGGTCCGCCGCCGCCCTCGCCAGCGCCTCCTTCGTGACCGCACGGCTCATCCACTCGACCCTGCCGGTGCCGATGTCGTAGACCGCGCCGACGACCTTCGCCTTGCCGCTCTTCACGGCCTCGCGGGCCGTCGGGCTGACCAGGAAGAGGTCGTACATCGCCTGGCCGACGTTCTCGCGCACGGAGGCGTCGACGAGATGCTCTTCGCTCAGCGCCTCGTCTCCGGCGGCGTGCAGGACGCGCGCCACCGCGGGCGCGATCCCGTTGAGGAGCGCAGGGATGTTCGCCTCGAGCTCCTGGTGATCGCCCCGGTGGCTACGGACCATCGCGGTGACGGCGCCGCACTGTGTGTGACCCAGGATCACGACCACCGGCGTGCGGACGTGGACCAGGCCGTACTCGACCGACCCGATCTCGTCCGTGCCGCAGACGTTGCCGGCGACGCGGACCACGAAGAGATCCATGATGCCCGTGTCGAAGATGAGCTCCACCGGCACGCGCGAGTCGCTGCAGGTGAGCACCGTCGCGTACGCGTGGTCGCCCTGCTCCTCGCTGGCCGCCTGTTGCAGGCGCTGTGCCGTGACGTGCGGGTGGATCTCCTGGCCCTCGGCGAAGCGGAGGTTGCCCGCCTTCAGGAGCGCGAGCGCCTCCTCCGGAGAGGGCTTCGGCTTGGGTTCTTGCTCGTCCCCCGCGCGGAGCGAGGCCGCCGCGAAGAACACGGTGCACCCGGCGAGAACGAGGGCGAGAGCGAGGATGCGCATCGAGGGTCTCCTTCGATCCGTGGAGACCGTACCGGCGCCGCGGGGTAGGGCGCCGGGCCGCCCTGCTCGCCCGCAGGGACCGGCCGCTGTCGAGCCACACCGCCCCCGCGCGACGTGCCGACGGAGGGAGTCTGCGCGCGAGGCGGCCCCGAGGGCTCCGAGCGCAGCGGCTGGCCCAGAGCAGCGTAACGTGCCGCCGTCCGGAGCCGGCCAGGCGACGGCGTACGGCTCGGATCAGGAGTGGAGAGGCGCGACCTCGGCGATCAGGTCGAGCAACGCGTCGGCCTTGAAGGGCTTCTCCAGGAACCCAGCCGGCCGATCGTCGTCGAATCGGTTGTCGAGCTCTTGCGCGGTGAAGCCACTGCAGAGGATCACCGGCACGTCGCCGCGAATCTCACGCAGGGCGCGAAACGCCTGTTCCCCGTTCATGACGGGCATCGTCAGGTCGAGGACTACGCACTGGATGTCCCGTGCACGTTCCCGGAACACGTCCACTGCGCGCTGGCCGTCTTCGACTGCGATGACTTCGAAGCCGGCGTTTTCGAGCATCATGGATTCGATTTCCAGCACTCGCGGATCGTCGTCGGCGACGAGGATGGTGCCGTGCGTGACGACCTCAGGCCTGCTGCGCTCAGCGCGCACCCGCGGCCGCGCGTCCCCGACGGCCACCGGCAGGAGAACGGTCACGGTGGTGCCACGCCCCAGCTCGCTGCCGACGCGAGTCGCTCCTCCGTGCCCTCGCACGATGCCTTGGATGGCGGCGAGACCCAGTCCCCGCCCCGTGAACTTCGTGGTGAAGAACGGCTCGAAGATGCGCTCGCGGGTCTCGGCGTCCATGCCGCAGCCCGTGTCTTCGACCTGGAGGGCCACGTACGTGCCCGCGTGGAGTCCGGCCTGCCAGTACTCGGCATGCAGGCGCTCCTCGCTGTAGTGGGCAGGGGCAACCGTGACTCGTATCAGCCCGGCCTCGCTTCCGATCGCCTCTGCAGCGTTCGTGACCAGGTTCAGGACCACCTGGTGCATCTGCGAGGCGTCGGCCTCGATGGGTAGCGAGTCCCCACCCACGTCCACGCAGAGCTCGGTGTTCTCGAACAGCGAGACCTCGATCATGCTGGCGAGGTCCGTCACGACCTCGCCGAGGTGGATGCGATCGATCACGAACGCGCCACGCCCGGAGTAGGCGAGCATCTGTCGACAGAGGTCACCT
>JAUXCH010000610.1 GCA_030618975.1 Planctomycetia bacterium | reverse complement strand
CTGCGCGAGCTGGAGCACAACCACCGGGTCCGCGAAGAGGCCCGCACCGCAATCGCGAACATCGAGGAGCTCGGGGGGAGCTCGGGGTCAGGTGATTATTCGCGCATTTCGTCGGAAGGCGCTCGGGGTCAGGTGATCTTCTGCGCTTTTCGCCGGAAGGACGCAGAGACGTCGCGAAAGGCGCGAAGAAGCTCGGAAGGACGAAATCCGAAAGCGACACGGCTCACGCCCTCATCAGGGCGGTGTCCCCTTCCCGGGCGTGTCCGCACCTTTCAGCCGGACCAGCAACTGGACTGCGGCGGCTGCGACGACGACGCGCCCTCAGCCTCGCAAGGGTAGGCGCCTGCATGGGCGGACGGATCCGGCGGGACTGTCGGCCCCCTCGATACCATGAGGGACGCTTCGGAGTTCCTCATGAGAATGAACATATTCCACGCGCTGGTCGATCGCCCCTTCATCGAGCAGAACGACGCGCGCGCCATCATCAGTCCCGCGTGGTGGTCCATGAACACCGGCGACGGCTACCGCGCCTACGAGGAGAGCCTCCAGACGTACCCGCGTATCCAGCGGGTCTTCGCGGCTCTCCGCTGGTACAAATCGGAGGTCGACAACGGCGGCCACGACCAGCTCTTCTGGAACAGCACCGGCATCGTCTGGTCGGATGCGCTGGAGGCCCTCCGATTGCTCGGGCAGTCGGGCTTCGCGGCTATCCTCGAGGAGTCGATCCGGCGCATGGGAGGGGAGCCCCCTGCCCGCCAGGAAGACCGCCAAAGGATCCTCGAGGAACTCGCTCCGTCGTTCGACGACCTCGATCGGCAGTTCTACCGACTCGATAAGAGGGTCCAGCTCGAGGACCGGATGACCGCCTACATGCGCCGTCATGCGGAGGCGTTCTTGTTCGACGGCCTGATCGAGAGGCCGGAGCTCTAGACGGCAACTCAGGGTAGGGACGAAGTCCGAAACCTACACGGCTCGCGCCCGCATCAGGGCGACGTCCCCTTGCCTGGTGTGCCTTCCGCCCAGGCCGGTGCCCGGCCGTGGTAGAGGACGTCGGGGCAGATGTCCGCCCCATTCGGCCAGACCACGGTGTCCCACTCCGGATCGACTGCAACCTTGCGGAACTCCGCGGGGTCCCGTCGCATCGGTTCGAAGACCGGGCCTCGAAGCAAGGGCCCGACGTCCACCGTCCGCACCACTCCGTTGGAGAAGGTGAGGCGTAGGACGAAGCCCTCGAGGGGCTCTACGGTGCAGATCCTGGCCGGTTCCTGCGGCGTCATGCGTTCAGTTTGCCGGACCAGTCTGCCGGAGCGGTTCGATGCGGCGTTGAAGTGTCGTCGTCGTACATCCCGCCCACGAATCCGGAGCAGCCCCCGAGCTGGTTTACGGTTCGACCCCCATGCCGGGGCGGCACGGGGAGACCGCGCGAAGTCGCAGGGTGGTTCCCGATCGTCTTGCGTTTCGTGACCTGTCCGTCTGGATTCGGGATGAGCTCCGCGGAACCCCGGCCTGGCCGACGCGAAAGGTGCCGCCGCCCATCGGGCGGTCGGGGATGCCGTATGCTGGCGGCCCATGAGACGGATCGTCGTTCTGCTCGTCGTCGCTTGCCTTGGTGGGGTGGCCTGGTTTGCTCTCGCAGGGCGGAACGTGACGGAGGACGACGGGGCGGCGATCGATCGCGCAGACGACGACGAGGCCCTGGACGAGGTGGTCACGCTACGGGGGCGCAGCGAGGCGAATCCGGTCGAGGACGCGGGGGGGCGGATCGCCGAGACGTCCGCTGAGGAGACGCCGGATCCCGAGGCGGGCCGGTTCGTCGTGCGCGGCGAGCTCGTTGGCCTCGATGAGGCGCTTCCCGGCATGGCCCGCGTGCGGGCATTCCCGGTCGTGATGGGTTGGGTCGACCGCAGCGTCGATCCCGCCGTGGCGGTGGTCGAGCGGGGTGGGCGATTCACCCTCGACGTGACCGCGCTCTTCTCGCGGATGCAGGGCCTCACGCATCTCGACGTCTGCGCGGACCACCCCGCCTACGTGCAGGGGCGGTCGCGTGTCGACGTCACCGCCCTCAAGGAGGCGGGGCGCGGGGAGGTCTCTACGAAGATCGCCCTGCGTCCCGGGCTCGCGATCACGGGCGAGGTCGTGACGGAGGACGGGCAGCCCGTCGTTCGGGCCGACGTGGCGCTGTTTCGGGCGGGACCCGAGGGGCCGCGGGTGGAGCACGTCGTGCCCGTCCAGCCGTTGACGCGGGAGGAGACGGACGAACAGGGGCGGTTTCGCCTCCGCGTGGCGTCCACCGGCACGTACCTCGTCGTCGCCGTGGCCGCGGGTCTCCAGCCCGCGGGCGCGTCGGTCGTGTTCGCCACGGGGGTCGAGACGGCGCTGGCTCCGCTCGTGCTCGAGCCGGGCGTGAATCTCGAGGGACGCGTCCTGTACGAGGGCATCCCCGTCGCGGACGTCTGGATCGAAGCGACGGAGCGCGACGGGCTCTCCCTGGGCATGGAGGAGCGGATCGTCGGGTGGCATCCGGGTCCCGTCCTCAGGGCCGACGGTTCGACGAACTCCGACGAACGGGGGCGCTTCCGCCTCGCCGGCCTGTCCCCAGGACGCCACGTGCTCGTGCCGTACGGCGCCGACCTGCCGGGGTTCGGCGGCGTGTGCCATCGGGTCGTCCAGGAGGCCGCGGTCGTCGTCGAGGCCCCGGCCGACGACGTGGTCGTCGAGATCGCGGGCGCCGTGCTCGAGCTGCGCGCCACGTGCTCGGGAACCCCGATCCCCAGAGTCGGCCTGGGGATCACGGCCGCCGGTTCGATGATGTCCGGGACGACGAACGAGGATGGCGTCTTGCGCCTCCTGCTCGCGCCGGGGCGCGAGTACACGGTCCGTGTCGAGGACGATCGGTACGAGGAGGCGACGCTGCGCGTGCGCGTCGGCACCGTCGGCTCCGAGGTGGTCCGGGAGATCGACCTCGTGGTCGCGGCACCGAAGCCCTCCGTGCTCGTGACGTTCGGGGGGCCGGCGGCCGCGAGTCTGGAGCGGGCCTGGTTCCGGCTCCTGGACCTGTCCCGGGCAGAGCCCGCTCCGGGCGGAGCGCACGACGTGCCTGCGCTGCCCCCGGCCCCCGCTCCGTTCGATGGGCACGACGTCGACGATGTGGCCCCGGGTGCTCCAGTGCCGCCCCCGCTCCCCACTTCGTTCGACGTGCATGACGTCGATGCGCCGGTCCTGGGTGCTCCGGCGCAGCCCCCGACCCCCGCCACGTTCGATGTGCACGACGTCGACATGGTGGCCCCGGGGGTCTACCGCTTGAAGAACCTCGCGCCGGGGCACTACGAGCTGACCGCGAAGCCGGGGTGCGGGTTTTGGGAGGAGTCGGGTTACTTCCTGGAGGCCCACCGCGGAATCGAGGTGCCCGTCGCGGGCGAGGTGGACGTGCGCATCCCCCTGGTCGTCGGCGGTCGCCTGCGCATCGCCGCGCGGGACGAGGCGGGTGCGCTCCTCGGCGCCTCGTGCGCGATCCGAAACGGCTCGGGCGAGAAGCAGGCCGTCACGTTCTCGACCCAGGCCGACAGCCTGGCCATGACCGGTCCGGACGCGCTCACCGCCCTCTCCCCGGCGACCGTCGGCCCGCCCCTGCTGCCCGGCACGTACACGATCGAGCTGTCCATGGAGGGCTACGAACCGCGAACCGTGACGGCCGCGGTGAAGGCGAACGAGACGACCGAGGTGGACGTGACGCTCGCCCCACGATGACCCCGGTGGACGGCTGGGATGTGACCACCCGGCCGCGCCAAGCGG
>JAUXCH010000322.1 GCA_030618975.1 Planctomycetia bacterium | reverse complement strand
GGCACGCACCCGAGGCGCGCAGGAAGCGCGAACACGGCCGTGCTGGACGCGGTCGGGCATTGCATTGGAGGCCCGAAACGGAGATCCTGACGCGACTCGTGCTGGAGCCGTGGGATGACCGATTCCGAGATCAACGCCAACGCGTCCGGTGATGCTCCTGCCACGTCGAACGAAGAGGTTGCAGATACAACCTCTCGGAGGGATGCGCCGAAGGGAACGATCGGCTCTTCTCGACGCCGGAGAGTGCTCTGGGGCCTCCTCGTCGTGCTGATCGGAGCAGGCCTGGGCGCCACCGTCGGGTGGGGCTCGCAGGCGCCGCTCTACCGGTGCGAGGGCGTCGCCCGCGTGCAGCTTCCGGAAGACGCGCGCGGGTCTCGTCCCATGCACGAGGGTTTCCTGGCCTTTCAGGTCGAGATCCTGAAGTCCCGCCGCGCCACCCTCCTGGCCATGGAAGAAGAGGCGTGGGGCGCGACCGGAGAAGACAGTGGAGCGGCGTGTGCCGAGACCTTCGAGGAGCGACGCCGCATCGTCAGCGAGCCCAGAACGCTCCACATCCGCGTCGGGTTCCTCGACGCCCGTCCCGAGGTCGCCCTGGCCGGTGTGCGGGCGCTGCTCGCCGCTTACGAGAAGCTGGCGGCCGAGCTGAGAAACGCGGACGAGCGTCTCGAGCCCGGGCGCGTGCAGCTGGAGACGACGCGTGCCGAGATCGAACGGCTCCAGGGCGACGAGGACGACCTGGTCCATCGACTCGAACAGTTGAACAGGCTCGTCGACCAGCTGGAGAATCAGCTCATCGGCGCGGGGCGCGTGGTGATCGAGGATCGGGGAAGCCTGCCCACCGGACCCTTCCGGGACCTCAGGCCAAGGGCCGCTGCCATGGGGGCCGTCCTGGGGGGAGCCCTCGTGCTCCTCGTCGTCTTCCTCGCGCGGCGGTCCAGGGCGCGGCGCGCCCCGGTCGCCTGACCTTCGGCGTTCGACCGCACGAGGGGCAAGGTCCTGGTCGTGGTCGTCGCGGATCTCCCCCCCGGCCGCGACGTGGCCGCGCGCTTCGTGCTCTTGAGGGGAACACCCACGGTGCGTCCTCCGGCCGATCTCGCCGATGTCGAGATCGAGGTCGGGGGGCGGACGATCGTGCTGCCCGACCCGTCACTCGGCCGGCGGCACCTCGACCCACACGTAGCCGCGGAGGCCCGGGTAGGTGAAGTCGAGCGCCTGGTCCTCGGGGTACTGCTTCTCGAGCCGCGCACGGAGCTCGGGCGAGATCTCCTCCCGCGGACCGTGGCACGCGACACACGCGATCTGCATGCGGATCGGATAGAGCGCGGCGAGCTCGCCGTCGGCGTGGCGGAAGAACGCCGGCTTCTCGTCCCCGGTCTCGACGGCGGTCCTGGCCCAGCCAGGAGGCGCGTTCTCGGGATTCCGCAGACGGAACGAGGTCCGGCCGATCTTCACGCCCTTCTCGTCCGCGACCTGGTGCGCGATGGAGATCGCTTCGGCCCCGCACGCACGGATGGCGGGCACCTCACCCTCCGCTGCCAGCACGCGCTGGATCACGCTGAACATCCCGTGGAGCAGGGAGGCCTGCGCCTCCTCCGCGCGTGCCTGCTGCGTCTGCTCGGCTTGGGTCATGTCGCCCGGCAGGACGGACTTCCATTCCTGGGGGGACGAGGCGTCGCGCTCTCCGCAGGACGGGAGGAGAAGCGCTCCAGACAGCAGCAGGAGACTGGCGAGAACGGTGGCGGCGAGCTGTCGTCGGTGCATCCAAGCCTCCCTGGTGAGAGGAGTGCGCTCAGGGGTCGATCCTCACGAACGCGGACAGAGTGTACCGGCCCACCGCCAGGATCGATAGAGCCCGATGCAGATCCAACGGCTGCTCGTCTCGACTCTGCGTGCGCGTTCGCGATCTCGCCCCGGATCTCGACGGTTCGGGCGAGCGGGGATCGGCCGGGCAGTCTCTTCAGCGCACGGTCGCCGTCCCGGTGCCGGCCCGCTTGGGCAGTCGGGGCAGGTGCGTGAGCAGGAAGATCGAAGGCAGGATCGTGAGCGCCGCCAGCTGACTCATGAGCATGGCGACGGCGGTGAACAGCCCGAAGTAGATCGAGGGGCGGAAGTCCGAGAGCATCAGGACGCAGAAGCCCACGACGATCACCGAGGTGGCGATCCAGATCGCACGGCCGATCGTGGCGTGCGCACGCAGGAGTGCCGCCCGTCGGTCGCCGTCCACGGCCAGCTCCGTGCGGTAGCGGAAGGTGTATTGGATGGCCGCGTCGATGCCCACCCCCATGGCGATCGAGGCGATCATGACCGTGACGAGGTCCAAGGGGATGGCGAGCCAACCCATGATGCCCAGCATGACGGTGGCGGGCAGCACCTGCGTCAGCAGGACCAGCAGGGCAAGCAGCGGCGCACGGAAGAGCACGACCAGCATCACGTAGATGGCCAGCACGACGAAGAGGAACGTATCGCGCTGCGTGCGCACCAGGGTGTTCAGCATGTTCGCGTAGAGCAGGAAGACCCCCGTCACGCGCACGTCCAACCCCTCGAGCTCGCTCTGTTCGGCGAGGTGTTCGCGCAGGCCGTCCAGGATCACGTCCCGGTCCAGTGTGGGAGCCGTCTCGCGCAGCCTGACCAGGACCCGCGCGATGCTGTAATCCTCGTTGGCGAGCTCCCGGGTGAAGGACCTGACCTTGGGATGGCGCGCCAGGAGCGGCAGGAGCGGCACGATCTCAGGGTTCTTCTTCTTCAGTTCTTCCACCAGCGTCGCGAGGGAGCGCACGCTGCCCGTCTCGGGCACGTGGTCGAAGTAGTGCCCGACCGCTTCGAGCTGGGCCAGGCCCTCGGGCTTCACGAAGTTGTTCGGCTTCGTAGACGTGAGCTGGATCTCGAGAGGGGTCGTTCCGCCCAGGCGTCGGTCGATCGTCTCGAGGCCCTTGTAGACCTCGCTGTCGTGCTTGAAGTACTCGGTGACCTTGGATTGGGCCGAGAGGCGGGTGGCACCCCAGAACGAGACCGCCATCAGCAGTACACCCCCTGCGACGACCCACGCCGGCCGGCCGAGAGCCATGCGCGCGAACAGCTTCGTGAGCTTCGTCGGCTCGGTCCTCGCCGCGTCGGGCGCTACGACCAGCGCCGGCAGCGGGCGGGACATGCAGGGGATGGCCAGGAAGACGACGCCGAGACCGACCCCCATGCCCGCGGCCATCATCAGGCCGAAGTCGTGCACCGGGCGCGTGCCGCTCGTGGTGAGTGCGGCGAAGCCCGCCATGGTCGTCAAGCAGGAGAAGAGACAGGGCACCCAGATCCTGCGCGCGGCCTCCGCGGTGGACACTCCACCCGGTTCCGCGGGGAAGAGGGCGCGCCGTTCCCGGTAGCGCTCCACGAAGTAGACCGTGTACGGCAGCATGAGCGTGAAGAGCAGCACGGGGAGGTTGGCCGTGATGAGCGTGAGCTGCATGTCGAGCAGGCTCATGGCCCCCAGGATCAGGACGACCGGAAGCAGGCAGGTCACGATCGGCAGGAGTACGAATCGCCACGTGCGGTAGACCAGCGCGAAGGCCAGCGTGAACAGCAGCAAGGCGGCCAGGCCGAAGACCCGCAGATCGTGCTGCAGGTAGTCCATGATGTCGGCGTTGAGGATCGTGGTGCCCGAGAGTCGTACGGGTTCGCGTAGGTCGGGCGCCCACCGTTTCACCCGCTCGCGGATCGACGCCACCATGTCCAGGCGCCGCCTGGTCAGTACGTCCGTGGCGGCTTTCAGGCGCGACTGCGTCTCCTCCACGCGGCGCGCGGCATCGGGGTCGGTCCCCCGTTCGACGCTCAGGCTCGATCCGAGCGGTGTCAGTTCACGGATGTCCTGGGGCACGTCCAGGTAGGCGAGAACGGCCACCGAGCGTCCGTCCTCCGAGATCAGGTTGCGGCGCGCCAGGGTGTGTTCGACGATCTCGTCGCGCGCTCGCGCGTAGTCGAGATCGGCGCTCCTCAGCGTCGGCACCGCGAGCGGGTTGAACGCCGGCCCCGGCTGCTGGCGCAGCAGCGGGACGTCGAGGATGGAGGCCACGTGATCGACGTGGTCGGCCTGCTCGAGATCCGCCACGAAGCGCTCGAGGAGCTGCGTTCCTTCGGGTGTGAACCAATCGTCCCGTGTCACACAGGCGATCGCGTACTCGTCGTAGCCCCAGAGCGGTCGCGTGCGGTTGTAGAAGGCGAGATCCGGGTCGTCCTCGTCGAGCAGCACGCTCGTGCCGGCCCGCACCTCGAGATCCGGCACGTGCCGACCGAGCACGACGGCGGCCGCCAGCAGGACCAGCAGAATCAGCCACCACCCCTTGAGGATGATCGTCGGGTACGGCCTCACCGATCTCCTTCGTCGTACGTTCAGACCTGCCGGGGGGGGCGGCGATCGAGGTCGCCCTTCGGCCACCAAGACCCCCGTCCACCCGGCCGCACGAGCCCCGCAGGGACGCCAGGGTAGCGATTTCGGTCCGGCCCGGGAACCGCCGAGATTGCGCCCCGGTCGCACCGCCCCCCGGAGCGGTCCAGGGGGTGACTCCCAGGCGAGGACGGAACTCGATCCGGGGTCGCCCTTGGCGCTCGACACCCCGACGGGCGGGGTGGGCGTCATGGACCTCCACGACGGACTTCTCGGGCTCGCCACCTCCTCGCTGCGGAGGGAATCGACCAGACGATCTGCGGTGGTGTCGCCTTCGTTGTAGATACAACGATCAGCCTGGGCGGGAGCACGTCGTGGTCTTGGCGGAGTGGCTGGCCTTCCGATGGGCTTGTGGGAGCACGGGCTGGATCGGAGTAGGATGCCAAGCAAGCCCCCCTGGACCGGCATGCGGCACCCGGTGGCAGCACGCTGGGCCGCGACCACGTGGGGGAGGAGGACGACGTGGCCCCGAGCTACGAGTTCATCGGAGCGCCCTTCGATTTCTCGGCCAACGAGCGCGGCTCGGCTCGGGCCCCCGAGTTCGTGCGACGCGCCTACGTCTCGCGGTGGCAGCGGCGATTCGAGACCTCCCTGGGCATCACGCTCGAAGACGGCGGGGACGTGGCGCCAAACCCCGACGGGGCGGAGGAGTCGACGGTCCTGGATGCGCTTTCGAACTTCGCCGAAGATCTCTCTCAGCGTGTTCTCCGCTCCTTGGCGAGGGGTAGCACACCGATCGTGATCGGGGGCGACCACTCCGTCTCTGTCGGATCCGTCACCGGTGCCTCGATCCACCTGCGTGAGCAGCGCGGGCCCGAGGCTGCGCTGGGGCTCCTGTGGATCGATGCACACGCCGATCTCAACACCGGCGACGACGGGAATCTCCACGGTCGAGCGGCGGCGATCCTCCTGGGCCACGGCCCGTCTCGACTCACGGGCATTGGCGGCTTCGCGCCGAAGATCCAAGCAGGTCACCTGATCGAGGTCGGCGTGCAGGAGCTGATGCCGACCGAGATGGACCTGATCGGGCGCCTTGAAATCGACGTGCGTTCCATCGGGCGCGTCGAGCGGGAGGGTCTGCACGAGACCGTCACGAGCGCCGTCTCCCGGTTGGAGGCGGAAGCGGACGCCCTCTACCTCTCCGTCGACATCGATGCAGCCGCCGGGGAGTCGTTCGGGGCGTGCGCCGCGCCGATGATCGGAGGGTTGACCGCAAGGGAGATGTGTGCGGCGGTCGAGCTGGCATCGGGTTCGCCCAAGTTCGTTGGAATGGACCTGGTCGAGTTCTGCCCGGGAAGGGACGACACCGGGAACACGGGTCGCCTCGTGACGAACCTGCTCCACGCCGCCGTTGGCTACACGAGGATGATCGGAAGATGAGTGGGGCCCGTCGTGACGGCTCCGGGGCCCTGCGGACCCATCCGCGACGGTGCATCACCACGTCGGGCCGACGGGCCGACGACCCGAGGGTGCGGGGCTCGCGTGAACCCGGAGGGGGGGAACGTGCGTTGTCCCTTGCGGGGTGCCTGGCACCGTACACGGGGCTCGCGTGAACCCGGGGGGAACCGGTTCGTTCACCGGGGCATGGCGCGGAAGCGAACTCCTTGCCGTGTGCCGATGGCCCGTCTTCGATCGCGTACGTGGGCTCGGGTGATCCCTCTCGCCCTGCTGTTCCTGATGGCCGCGTGCGGGGAAGTGCCTGCGCCTGGGAGCCCGGGCGACTCGAACGGGCGGCGTCTCCCG
>JAUXCH010000978.1 GCA_030618975.1 Planctomycetia bacterium | reverse complement strand
GATGCCGACCGGTCATCCTGCTCCTCCGCCGGACGGGGAGCAAGCCCGCTGGTGCCCTTGTCGACCGGGCCGGGGGGGTGGGGGGGGGCGAGCGAGCGCCGCGTGCCCCGCTCGTACGTGCATGGCGGCCCATGGACCCCGGCGCGTGGGCCGCGCGTCAAGCCCGTGCGTAGTCGTGCAGACGCGGTCGGGCGAGGCGCAGCCAGTCCGCCGTCGCCATCACGATCGACTCGGTGGGGGAGGCGGCGTTGAAGGCGATGTTCTCGTTTTCCAGCACGGAGCGGTCGGCGTGCAGGGGAAACGGCAGGATCGGCTCGCCGAACGGCGGTACGGTGCCGGGGACGAGCCCCGTCATCGCCAGCAGCTCCGCCTCGGTCGCGAAGCGCGAACGCCGGGCTCCGACGGCCTTTCGCGCCCGGCTCGAGACCATCCGCCGCGCCGCCGACAGCACGAACAGCTCGAAGCGTCCGTCCACCTTCAGGAGCAGCGTCTTGCCGCCGATCGCCAGGGGTTCGCCGCGGGCGGCAGCGCTCTCCTCGGACGTGCGCGTGGGGCCGTGCTCCACCTGCCGGAACGCGACGTCCGCACCGCGCAGCAGGTCGAGGAGGGCGTCGCGCACCACGGGGGGATCATCCGGGTTCAGGGTTGCCGCGGACCGGCGTCCCCGGGTCGGACCGGGTCGAAGTCCGGCGGGAGCTCGGGGGCGCCGGCGGGCGCATCCCGATCCGGCAGCCGGTCGAGGTGGAGGTTCCCTTCGACCGTGCCGTGCTTCGCGACGTGCTCCGACAGGTGGGCGTCGGTCCTTCCGGACCGCACCAGGACGTTGCCTCGCAGCACGTTGTGGCGCGGGGCCATCGGCTCGTCCTCGAGCAGGGTCGAGAGCCAGGGGAAGCGGGAGCGCCACGGTTCTTCCCGGTAGGGGACGGCTGCCAGGCGTTTCTCCAGCGTCGGACGCATGCGGGCCGCCCAGCCCAGGCCCCGCGCGCCGAACCGGAGCGCCACCTTGCAGTCCACGACCAGGTTGCCCTCGATCCGGTTCCGTCTCCCGCCTCCGATCAGCAGCCCGAGGTGACAGCGCTCGATCCGGTTCCCGATCACCTCGATCCCGCTCGCCTGGTCGTCCAGGTAGATCGCGTTCTCCCACTTCCCGATGCCCTGCAGGTCGTGCAGGTGGTTGTGGCGGATCACGGTGCCGCCCAGCGTCCAGTCGCGGCCGCAGTACACCGCGCCGCCGTCTCCCGTGCGCGTCAGGACGTGGTCGATCTCGTTGTTCGCGATGAGGTGGTCGTTGCCCGTGAAGATCACGGCCGCGTGCGGCGCGTGGTGCAGGTGGTTGAAGACGACCCGGTGCCCGCATCCGGCGAGGCGCACCGCAGGCCGGTACGTGCTCGTGCGGCGCGAGAAGTCCGAGATGTCGCAGTCGCGGACGACGTGTCCGCTCGGGAGGAGCCGGCTCCGGTCGCCTCCCTCCAGGTGGACGGCGCCCTCCCCCGTTCCGTGGATGCGGCAGCCCGCGACCTCGTGGCCCGTACCGCCCCGCACGACCACGCCCCGGGCCCCCGTGTTCCGGATCGTGCACGCCTCGATTCGAACGGCGCGGCCGTTCTCCACGACGATCGCGTCTCCGCGCGTCGTCTCGAAGGTGAGGCCCCGGAAGACGACGTGCGACGCCCCCGCGAGGCGGATCAGGGGATCGCCGAGGCGGGAGAG